>CADECN010000233.1 GCA_902825785.1 uncultured Hyphomicrobium sp.
TTGCCCCAGGAGCATGTTGGCGAGCAACGCCACCGCAAGTGCTGAGCAGGTCTTTGACAATTGCCTCATTCTCATCGTGCCGACCGCATCGCATGTCGCGCCGAAACTGGGATGCGCACTGAACATGGCGCCATGGTGACCAACTCGAAACACCACGAATAATCAACCGTAATCACGCCGCAACCGCCTCGACGCGCAGGCGCACGTAATCGGCGGTCCACTGCCCGGCAGTATCGCACAGCGCGGGTTTCAGCAGCGCCACGACCCATGCCAGAACCTCGCCACGCCGCTCCGGTCCGAACTGATCGAAAAAGGGCTGCCGGAACGTTCGCAGCCAACCTTCGATCCCCGTCGGCAATGGCGTCGGACGCGCCACAAGCTCGATCCGCCGCACGTCCAGACCCGCGCCCTCAAGCAGCACGCGATACTCCGCCGCCGTCGGATAGAACCAAGGCGCCGTCAAATCCGCACGGCCGCCGAAGCGGTCGGCCGCGGCACGCAGCGCCGTGACAACGGCCGCGACGTTGCCGTGGCCGCCGAACTCGGCGACAAAGCGCCCGCCGCGTTTCAATGCGCGACGAATGCCGCTTGCGGCCAGCGCGGGCTCGCGCACCCAATGCAGCACGGCATTGGAGAACACCGCGTCGAACTCATTCTCGAACGGCAAGGCCGTCGCCTCCCCGTTCCTTACATCGAGCCCGCGGGCACGCGCGGCGGCCAGCAGTGCCTCGCTCACGTCGACACCCACCACATCGGCCCCCGAGGCCGCGATGCGCGCGGTCAGCGCGCCATCCCCACACCCGAGATCCAGAATGCGTTCTCCCGCTCGCGGCGCGAGCCAGGAAAGGATCTGCGCGCCAAGATCGGAGACGAAGCGAGCGTTGCGGTCATACCCTTCCGCTGACCACGTCTGCTGCTCAGGCAGCGCCGAAGACATCGCGTACCTATTGCGGGCGCCAGGGCTTGTAATCGCCACTCGACTTTGCCCGCTCGCCGCCACGAAGAATTGAGCCCTTCGGACGCCACGCCGAAGGCGTGCCCGTCAGGTTCATCTGATGCGGCTTTTGCCAGGCCCGCGGACGATACTTCTCTTCTGTAGGCGGCGTATCGACGGTGTAGTGCAGCCAGCCATGCCAATCCGGCGTCACCTGGCTCGCTTCAGATGTGTTTGCATACGTCACCCAGCGCGCCGGAACACCAAGCGGGCCGACGCCGCTCTTTTGTATGTAGTAGCGATTGCCGAACTCGTCCTCGCCGACCAATCGGCCTTTACGCCACGTAAAAAGTCGCGTGCCCCAGGTGTTGCCGTCCCACCAGATGAACATTTCCTTGAACAGGCCCATGCACCGCGCTTCCTTCGCTCCGTTCACTTTGTCGATTTGACCCGAGTTGCCGCCGATGTCCAGAGCGGCTCGTCCGATGCGCACTCGCAACACTTGGGATCAGGAATCGGACTAGTCTGACCCTGTCGCCGTCTCGAGATGGTCGTTTTACGACGTTCTGCACAGCCACGATTTGGCGCCCCGGCGCAGAAAATCCCCTAAATTCGCGGCTTCCGGCGCCTCCCACCCACATGTTGCCAACACCACTACATGTGGTGCCTGTTGTGTCTGCCACTACAATATATGCGTTCCAGAGCCGTGACGGACGCTTCGAATCGGCCTAGCTTTCTCGAACTCGGGCGAGGTTGTGGCGGCTCGTTTGGCGCGCCGCCTCCCTCTCCGAAACGTCTTCCGTAACGGGGCTGCGGACTTGTAGGCGGCCCATGTTGCAGCTTCATCACTGTAGCGTTGCCGGTGTGTCGAGGCCCCTCTGTCTCGACCGTTTGGCGTGGCCACCGCTCTCCCGGGGCCGCCAGACCCACGGCCGATCAGTAGCGTCAGCGTCAACACGCACCACGTCACCGCACCGGCCGGAAACAGGGCCAGTCGCTGCGGCGAGCCAACAACCATGACGGCGCCTTGCCGCGCCGAGCAGATATCGAGGGGCACTTATGAAGATCACGCGCCGCTTCACGGAAGCCGGAAAATCTCCCTACGCAACCATGCCTTTCCGGCGCGCGACGTCTGAGATCAAGAATCCTGACGGCTCCGTCGTCTTCCGGCTCGACGGCTTCGATGTGCCCGAGCACTTCAGTCAGGTCGCGGCCGACATCCTGGCGCAGAAATACTTCCGCAAGGCCGGCGTCGCGCGCCGCCTGAAGAAATTCGAAGAATCGACCGTCCCCTCCTGGCTCTGGCGCTCCATCCCCGACGAAACCGCCCTCGCGGGCCTGCCCGAAAAGGAACGTTACGGCGGCGAGTCCGACGCGCGCCAGGTCTTCGATCGCCTCGCCGGCACCTGGACCTACTGGGGCTGGAAGGGCGGCTACTTCACGTCCGAGGAAGACGCGCGCGCCTTCTTCGACGAGCATCGCTACATGCTGGCGATGCAGATGGCGGCGCCCAACTCGCCGCAGTGGTTCAACACCGGTTTGCACTGGGCCTACGGCATTGACGGCCCCGGCCAGGGCCACCTGTACGTTGACTATCAAACGGGTCAGCTCACGCAGTCGACCTCGGCGTATGAGCATCCCCAACCGCACGCCTGCTTCATTCAGTCGGTTGAGGACGATCTCGTCAACGAGAACGGCATCATGGACCTCTGGGTTCGCGAAGCGCGTCTGTTCAAATACGGATCGGGCACGGGCTCGAACTTCTCAAGGTTGCGCGGCGCGAACGAAAAGCTGTCGGGCGGCGGCCGCTCGTCTGGACTGATGAGCTTCCTGAAGATCGGCGACCGCGCCGCGGGCGCCATCAAATCCGGCGGCACAACGCGTCGCGCCGCCAAGATGGTCGTCGTCGACGTCGATCACCCCGACATTGAGGAATACATCAACTGGAAGGTGCGCGAGGAGCAGAAGGTCGCCGCGCTCGTGACCGGCTCCAAGATCTGCCAGAAGCGCTTGAAGGCCGTCATGAAGGCCTGCGTCAACTGCGAGGCCGAGGGCGACGCCTGCTATGACGCCACCAAGAACCCGAAGCTGAAAATCGCCATCCGCGAAGCCAGGCGCGATCAGGTTCCGCAGAACTATATCCTGCGCGTCATCCAGTTCGCCAAGCAGGGCTACAAGGACATCGACTTCGACACCTACGACACCGACTGGGATAGCGAAGCCTACCTCACGGTTGCCGGCCAGAACTCCAACAACTCGGTGCGCGTGACCGACGATTTCCTGAACGCCGTCGTCGAGGACCGCGACTGGAACCTGACCTCGCGCATCGGCGGCAAGACGATTAAAACGCTCAAGGCCCGCGATCTGTGGGAGTCGATCGGCCATGCCGCATGGGCCTCCGCCGACCCCGGCATCCAGTTCCACACCACGATCAACGACTGGCACACCTGCCCGCAGTCGGGGCCGATCCGCGCCTCGAACCCGTGCTCGGAATACATGTTCCTCGACGACACGGCTTGCAATCTCGCCTCGCTCAACCTGCTGCGCTTCCGCCGCGCCGATAAGTCGTTCGACATCGAAAGCTACGAGCACGCCTGCCGTCTGTGGACGATCGTGCTCGAAATCTCGGTGTTGATGGCGCAGTTCCCCTCGCGCCAGATCGCGGAGCTTAGCTATCGCTATCGGACACTTGGCTTGGGCTTCGCCAACATCGGCGGCCTGCTGATGTCGGCCGGCATTTCCTATGACAGCGACGAGGGCCGCGCCATCTGCGGCGCCATCTCGGCCATCATGACGGGTGTCGCCTACGCTACGAGCGCGGAAATGGCAGCCGAACTCGGCACATTCCCGGGCTACGAGCCGAACGCTGGCGACATGCTGCGCGTCATGCGCAACCACCGCCGCGCCGCCCACGGCCACGCTTCCGGTTACGAAAAACTGTCGGTCGCGCCCGTGCCCCTCGACTTGGCCTCGCTCAAGGACAAGCGCCTCGCCGACGCTTCGAAAGCGGCTTGGGATCGCGCGCTCGAACTTGGCGAAGCGCACGGCTACCGCAACGCCCAGGCGACCGTCGTCGCCCCCACCGGCACCATCGGCCTCGTGATGGACTGCGACACGACCGGCATCGAGCCCGACTTCGCCCTCGTGAAGTTCAAGAAGCTCGCCGGCGGCGGTTACTTCAAGATCATCAACCAGTCGGTGCCCGAGGCGCTGCGCACGCTCGGCTACCGCGAAAGCGAACTCGCTGAAATCGAGGCCTACGCCGTCGGCCACGGCTCGTTGCGTCAGGCCCCCGCGATCAACCACTCGACCTTGAAGGCGCGCGGCTTCACCGACGAAATCTTGCAGAAGGTGGAGAGCAACCTCGCTACCGCCTTCGACATCAAGTTCGTCTTCAACCGCTGGACGCTGGGCGACGCCTTTTTGACCGGCAACCTTGGCATCCCGGCCGAAAAACTCGCCGATCCGGCCTTCGACCTCTTCGCGCACCTGGGCTTTTCGAAAAAGGACGTCGAAGCCGCCAACGAGCATGTCTGTGGAGCGATGACGCTTGAGGGCGCGCCGCACGTCAAAGCCGCGCACTTGGCCGTCTTCGACTGCGCCAACCCCTGCGGCCGCAAGGGCAAGCGCTACCTCTCGGTCGAGAGCCACATCCGCATGATGGCCGCATCGCAGCCGTTTATTTCGGGCGCCATCTCGAAGACCATCAACATGCCCAACGACGCGACCGTGGACGACTGCAAGCAGTCGTACATGCTGTCCTGGAAGCTCGCGCTGAAGGCCAACGCGCTCTACCGCGACGGCTCGAAGCTGTCGCAGCCCTTGAACAGCCAGGTCCTGGGCGACGAGGATGACGCAGCCGACGCCATCGACCAGTTGAACGATGCCGCCATGGCGATGCGCACGGCCATCGTCACCGAAAAGATCGTCGAGAAAATTGTCGAGCGCGTCGTCTACGTCGAAAAGCAGAAGGCGAACGAGCGCGAGAAGCTGCCCGCGCGCCGCAAGGGCTACACCCAGAAGGCCACCGTCGGCGGCCACAAGGTGTACCTGCGCACCGGCGAATACGACGACGGCAAGGTCGGCGAGATCTTCATCGACATGCACAAGGAAGGCGCCGCCTTCCGCTCGCTGAT
>CADECN010000234.1 GCA_902825785.1 uncultured Hyphomicrobium sp.
TTGTCGAATTGCAAGCCAGGGATGTTTTCCGATGCGTGGCACGGCAAAACCTTGCCGGATGGCGTGACGTTCATGACGCCTTTGCCCCAGCCGCCCATGCAGGGCTTGGGCGTTTTGGCGTAGTAATCGGGAACGACGAAATCGAACACCAGGATGCCCTTGAGCCGCTCTTTCGCTTCCTCGACGATCTCGGCGCTTTTCAAGACCTGCGCGCGCGTCGGCATCAGGCTGGCGCGGTTTTTGAGCGCCCACGCGTAGTATTGGATGTTCGCGACTTCGAGCCGCCCCGCGCCCATCTCGACCGCGAAGTTGATGATGTTCGGAAGGTTCTCGATGTTGAGACGGTGGATCGGCGCATTGATCGTGAGCGGCATATCGAATTCGCGCACCCAGACGCCAAGCTCGCGCTTTTTCGCCAGCCCGTTCTTGTAGGCGGAGATCTTTTCTGCGTTCGCCTCGTCCACATCCTGGATCGAAAGCTGAACGTGGTCGAGCCCGAGCTCCTTCAACCGCTTCAGGCGATCGCGCGTCAGCGTCACGCCGGCAGTGATGAGATTGGTGTAAAGGCCGGCCTTGGCCGCGACCTCGACGATATCTTCAAGGTCCTTGCGCACCGTCGGCTCGCCGCCGGAGAGGTGGATCTGTAGGACACCCAGCTCCGCGGCCTGCCGCATGACACTCTGCCACTCGGCCGTCGTCAGCTCGGTGTTGACGCGGTCAAGCTCCAGCGGATTGGAGCAGTAAGGACACTGCAACGGGCAGCGATGCGTCAGTTCGGCCAGCAGCCCGACAGGGGCGCGTGCGCAGGCCGGGGCGACAGGCGCATCCCCAAATTGCTCAAGCGGCGCGATCTCGTTCATGGCATCGGCTCCGTAGCAGCCCAGCTGGGCCGTTCACTGCGTTTCCTTCGCATGCGTCTAGGCCTGCACGACCCCTTTGTCCGCAAGCTCCTGAAGCATGGATATAGTGTCGTCGAGGATCTCTTTCAGCGGTGCGTTGTATTCTTTTGCAAGGTCGGCGGCGATGGCATCGACCGTCGTACGCCCATCGCACTTGCGCAAAATCTCGATTGCAATCGGATCGGGTTCGAACACGCGCTCCGGCGCAAGCACGTGCCAGCGACCCCGGCCCGCGTCATGCCGAAGCTTGATGTGCGCGGGCAGGCCGGGCGTCGAAGCGCCTGTGATTATCGTACGTGTGCGCGGACCGCTCGCCATTTCAACCTCAATGAGCCTCAAGTCTCTGGCCGGAACGCGCCGGGCGGCACGTTGCCGTTGACGTAGGCGTGATAGAGCGCGTCGAGCTGTACCCACAGCACATTGCACTTGAAGCGTACCGCATCGACGCAGGCTTCCTGCTCCTCGCGCGTTTTGGCGTTCTTCAAAACATAGTCGAGCGCGAAGTCGGCATCCCTCGGCGCCTGCGTCAGGCGGCGCTTGAAGTAGGCCATGACCTTCTCATCGATGAAGCCCGGATAATTCTCGAGCATGCCCGAGATCCGCTCCTTGTGAATTTTCGGTGCGAAGAGTTCTGTAAGCGACGAGGCGACCGCAACGGTGAGAGGCTGTTCGCGCACGAATGTCACGTAGCTTTCGACCGCAAAGACCGTGGCGGGAAGAGCACCGCGCCGCGATACGACGTACTCGCGATCGAGGCCGAGACCATCCGTCAGGATCAACCAGCGCTCGATGCCACCCGGTTCATTCGGCGGCTGGCCATCGTGATCGAGAATGCGATGCGTCCACTCGCGGCGCAGCTCACGGTCATGGACGCGACTGATGAGCGCCGCATCCTTGCGCGGCACGGCCGCCTGGTAGCAGTAACGATTGAGCGCCCAGGCTTGAACCTGCCCCTTGTTCAGCTTGCCGCCGTGCAGCAGATGATGGAACGGGTGCAGGTCGTGATAGCGCTCAGGTCCCACCGCCCGAATAGCGGCCTCGAACTCGTTGACCGGCATCGGCGGTTCGCTGCCACGCCGTTCCGCGGTCTTCTTTTCCAGGCTGACAGGGTTCATAGACGCACCTCCATGCCGTCGAATCCGACCTCCCAGCCGGCAGCCTCGACGACTTTACGAGCTTCAGAATTCTCGTCCAGGATCGGATTGGAATTGTTGATGTGAACGTAGATTCGCCGCTTGATGGCGAGCGGCTGCAGGACGGCGATCGAGCCCGCTGGGCCGGAAACCGAGATGTGCCCCATCCGGCCACCGGTTTTATGCGACAAGCCTTGCGCGATCATCTCGTCGTCGGTGAACAGCGTGCCATCGAGGAAGATGAGGTCGGCGCCCTTGATGCGGGCGGCAAGCGGCGGGTCGACTTCCGCAACTCCGGGTACATAGAAGAACGACTTGCCCGTCGCATCCTCGGTGACCTTGAGCCCGATGGTATCGCCGTCTCGACTGCCAAAGTTCGTCGAGCTGTCGCCCTTCTCCAGGAAAAGCGCTATTTTGCCCGGTACGGCAAAGGCTTCGATTGTAAGCCCGATGTCGCTGCCGCCGCCGCTGAGCGGCGTCGGCGTGTCGAGTTCGAGCGTGATGCGCGCAACCTTGTCGGGCGCGCAGACGTTGAAGATTGAATTGGCATTGAGGGTCGCCATCACGCGGTCCGATCCATAGATCGAGAAGGGTTGCCCCTCGCGCAGGCTGATGAGGCCGGTGATATGGTCGACGTCGGCGTTGGTGACGACCACGGCCTTGATCGGCGAATTGCGCAAGCCACCGTCGCGCACCGGGTGCAAGGCCGGCGTCTCATTGATTTGCTGGCGAATATCGGGCGAGGCATTGAGCAGCGCCCAGGTCTTGCCGTCGGCAGATACCGCGAGTGACGACTGCAGTCGCGCCTTGTAGCCGGCCTTGCCGGCGCGCACGGCAGCCGAATGCACGCCATTGCAGTTCCACTGCGGAAATCCACCCCCAGCGGCGGACCCCAGAACCTTGATCAGCATGTTGTTCGATGACCCAGCACGCGAACCAGGGCGGACCCTGTTCGCGCAACAAAAAGAGCTCCGAAACGACCGCGGCGGCCGATGTCCTCATCGACCGCCGCGCCGGATTCTCACGCAACCGGTGAGATCGGAGACATCATTCGTTAGATGACGTCGATCTCGGCCGGCAGGTAGCTCGTGACCTCAAGGCCAACTTCCTGCTCGCGAACGGCCGGCTTCGTCCAAACTTTCATGCTGTATCCTCCAAAGAGTTTATGCTGCACGCAGACCTTTGAACCCCGCCGAGGGTTCATCCGATTGATGCAGGCACGTTTTCGTGCCACGCCAATCTGCGGAACGAACTTGGAAAGTCAAGAACGGACCGCGTTGTTTCATTTAGACCACGACGCGTTCTTGCTCTCAAATCAATGCCTTTCACGACTGCGTGTGGGTGCCGTGCGAGACCTGATGATGTCGATCAGAAATGCTCGACAACCAAAAAGAACTCCGTATACGGCTCATAAAGTCGCCACGACCGTGCATTGCCTACTTTCGTCTCGAATTGGCCGCGGTGCGGTGGCGCGCTTCGCGCCCAATATACGCCAAGTACGGCAATAAATTTCCCAACCGCAGCGCGATATCGGGAAGTAGGTTCCTTTTTGATGGTTAATTCCTGTTACTACTAGAAAATTGTTCTGTTTTCCCATATTAACGCTGGCTCTCGACGGCCTAATGGGTCGTATTCCGGGAACAGATCGGCAGGGGTAGTCCTGCGCCGAGTGTGGCGTGGGGCCATGCACGCCGTTCCGGTTTGCTCGCTCCGGTCTTTGCGGAAAGAGCAAAGCGCGCTACGCCCTCGCTCCGGTCCGCCGTCAGGCGGCCACTTCAGGAGAGACGTTAAGTGACCGCTACGCCTTTGCTTCCGAAGAACGCCCCGTTCCAACCGGAAGATATCGACCTGTTGAACAAGGTCGTCTCGCGTACAACGCCGCAGCAGCGCGCCTGGCTCGCCGGATTCTTTGCCGGTTTCGAGGCAGCGCAGGGCGGCGCTGCCCAGCCTTTGGCGGCAGCCAAGCCGCGCGTCCCGCTAACGATTCTGTACGCCAGCGAGAGCGGCAACTCCGAAACGCTCGCCAACAAAGCCAAGAAGGCGGCCCAGAAGCACGGGCTCGACGCCAAGGTCTACGACATGGCGGACGCCGACATGGCGCTTCTGGTGAAATCGAAGAACATTCTCGTCTATGCCGCAACCTGGGGCGAGGGCGATCCGCCCGCCCGCGCGGTCGATTTCTATACGGCGCTGATGAGTGACGCTGCGCCTCGGCTTGATGGCGCCCGCTTTGCCGTCCTTGCCCTGGGCGACACCGCATACGTGCATTTCTGCGCGGTGGGCAAAGCGCTCGATGAGCGGCTCGAAGCGCTGGGCGCGACGCGCGCCGCCGATCGCGTCGACCTCGATCTCGATTTCTCCAAGGCCGCAGCCGAATGGACGGAAGGTACGCTCGCCAAACTCGCGCCCGCAGATGCTGGCGCGAGCGGAACCGTCGTGCACGTCGATTTCTCCGGTGGTGCGCAATCCGCCGACGATGACGAACCGCGCTTTTCCGCTGAGAACCCGCTCGAGGCGGAAATCGCGGCGCTGGTGAACCTTAACGGCACCGGCTCGACGCGCGAGACCTG
Source organism: uncultured Hyphomicrobium sp. (assembly GCA_902825785.1). Classification (GTDB taxonomy): domain Bacteria; phylum Pseudomonadota; class Alphaproteobacteria; order Rhizobiales; family Hyphomicrobiaceae; genus Hyphomicrobium_B. The sequence continues at coordinate 4,603 of CADECN010000234.1, forward strand.
GCACGTTGAATTTGCATTCGATGATCCCGGCTTCGTCTATGAGCCGGGCGATGCGATCGGCGTCATCCCGGAGAATGATGCCGGCCTCGTCGACGACTTGCTAAAGGCCGTTGGGCTCGCGTCCGACGCGCCGCTCTTGCTCAAGATTCAAAAGAGCTTCGACGTCACGACCCTGTCGCGGCCGCTGGTTGATAATTACGCCAAGTTGACCGGCCGCGCCGACGTCAAGGCGCTGCTCGACGGTGACGCCTACGCAAAATTCTCATCCGATCGCCAACTCGTCGATCTGTTCGAAGCGTTCCCGGAAAAGCTCAACCCCGATCAGCTTCTCGGCCTGCTGCGGCCTTTGCCCGGACGGCTCTATTCGGTCGCGTCCAGCCTTAAAGCTCACCCCGGCGAAGCGCACCTGCTCATCGGCGCGGTGCGCTGGAAGTCGCACGGCCGCAAGCG
>CADECN010000235.1 GCA_902825785.1 uncultured Hyphomicrobium sp.
CGAGCACCAAACCGGTCATGCGCACCGGTGCCAGTCGCGTCATCGTCGAAAGTCCTACCGGGCTCAGCAGCAGCTCGCCCGCCGTCATCAGGAACAACACCCCGACGAGCCACAGCGGAGAAACGCGGCCCGACGCCGAAAGCTCGGCCGCGGGCGAGAGCAGGGCGAACGACAAGGACAGCAGCGCGAGGCCGATCGCGAATTTCACCGCTGGCGTTGGCTGTCGCAAACCCAGGTGCACCCAAAGCGCCGCCACGAAGGGCGTCAGCAGGATGACGAAAATCGGGTTGATCGACTGATACCACGACGACGGGAAGTCGATGCCGGCCACGTCGTTGCGCGTCAGCTGGTCGGCGAACAGGCTGATCGTCAGCCCTTGCTGCTCGAAGATCGCCCAGAAGATCATGGCCGCCAGAAAGAACACGCCGGTGGCGGCGAGCTGCCGCGCATCTTGGCTGCCGACCGTGAGCGCGAGCGCGATGCCGCCGAGCGGAATGGCGATGAACATCCACCTGAGCCAGGTGTAGCCTTCAGAATCCGACAGCATCGCAAGGCCGAGCAGCGCCAGCGTGCCGGCAATGACGAGCAGCCCGCCCTTCAGCACATCGGCGCTGAGGGCCTGCGAGACCTCTTTGACAGGCGCCGGCTCGGGCAACTCGTGCGCACGCCGCATGAACAGAAGGATTGCGATCGTCATGCCGACGCCGGCTGCGCCGAAGCCCCAGTGCCAGCTGAGCCCGGGATCGAAACCGGCGGACGCCAGGAAATTCTTGAAGGTCGCGCTCTGCGCCATGAATCCCGTGACGAGCGGCGCCAGGAACGCCCCGATGTTGATGCCCATATAGAACAGCGAGAAGCCGGCATCGCGACGGTGATCGTCGGGCGCATAGAGCGCGCCGACCAGTGCCGAGATGTTGGGTTTGAAAAGGCCCGTTCCGAGCGCGATCAGAATAAGGCCGAGGTAGAAGGTTTGCAGCGTCGGGTAGGCCATCGCGAAATGGCCGGCGGCGATCGTGATGCCGCCGATCATGACGGCGCGGCGAGCGCCCAATATCCGGTCCGCGATATAGCCGCCCGGAATCGACAGCATATAGACCGCCATCGTGTAGGTGCCATAGATGCTGCCGGCATCGACGGTGGCAAAGCCAAGCCCCCCCTGCGCGATCGGCGCCACCATGAACAGGGTGAGCAGGGCGCGCATTCCATAATAGGAAAAGCGCTCCCACAACTCGGTGAAATAGAGTGTTCGAAGCCCATCCGGATGCGCCGATAGACCGAGCGCACCGCTGCTCCCCTCGGCGCGCCGCCGTTCATCTGTCGCTGTCATATGCCAACCTTGGCCGGGTCGGACCCCCAAGTCAAAGTCCTGAGTCAAAGATTGGACACAAGTTGGCGTGCAGCTTGCCGTCCCGCCGGGTTGAAACCCGAATGGAGTAGTGGTTTTGCGGAACCATCTGCCGTAATGGCAGACGGCGGGAAGCCGGCGAAAACGGGCCGGATCGCGGAGGGGAAATGCATCGGATGGTAGTCGCGCTAAGACGCCGCGTTCGCAGCGTCGAGACCATTGCCGCGACAGTGATCGCGCTCGGCGCAGGCCTGCTGCTGGTGGCGTCCGAGCCCGCCTTCGCCGTCGAGGAGGCGGAGGCAGCGCAGGGGCCGCCGTTCAACATCGCCGTTTTCATGAGTTCGCGCGACGATGCCTGCTACGAGACCGGCAATGTCGCGGCCATCAAGCGCCTCGCGCACGACGAGCAGAAGAAGATCAACCGGCGCGGTGGCATCCTGGGTCGCCCGGTTCAGATCAATTTTTTCGACGACCTGCGCGACGAGAAAAAGTCGATTGCCAATGTCAGCGCGGCGCTGTCCGATCCACGCACGCTTGCCATGGTCGGCCTGTCGGGCAGCAACCGGCCCAAGGCGGTATTCCAGACGCTGGGCGAGGACATCAAGAAGAGCGGCATTCCGTTTCTGTCCGACATCTCGCTCGCCAGCATCTTCAAGGACCAACCCAACGTCTTCACGACGCGCGCCTCGCAGGACGACGATCGCGTCCCGGTCATGGTGAGCTTTACGCGCAAAATCGGCTATCAGCGTCCGGGCTTCATCGGCATCAAGGACATGGCGGGCAGCGACGCTCTGGCCGAAAGCCTGAAGGCCAAGTTCGCCGACACCGGCGGCCTGTTGACCGATGGCCGCATCGCGCTCGTCGATGACAAGCTCGTCGACGACGATATTGCCAAGGCCGTCGCCGAGACCAAGGAGAAGTCTCCCGACATCGTGTTTCTCAGCATGGGCGGCGCGAACGCCGCCGCCGTTGTCAGCGCCTTGAAGTCGGCCGGCATCACACCGGGGCTTTTCGTTGGCGGCCTCGGCAACCTGCCTGACGAAGCGGTCAAGGACTATCCCAACGCAATATTCTCGATCGCCTGGGACCACCCGCCCGAAGTCTATAACAATCGCATCAGAACGCTGATTTCGTCACAGAATGCCGCGCGCTGGATCTTCGAGGGCGCCAAGATTCCGACAGCTCCCGGTTGGGCGAAGAAAGAGTGCGAGGAGCGCGCCGTCGTCGAGTTTCCCGATCCCTTCACGGAAGCGAACATGCGCGCCATCGTGATGGGCAGCCAATTCGCGGACATGGTGGCGCTCATCACCGCAGCCGCGCGAACGGGCGAAAAGACGACGGATATTCTGAGGCTGCGCACCCGCATTATCGACCAGCTGTCGAGCACGTATGCGACCGGTCGCGGCGTCTTCAAGGGCACGTTCGACAACTGGTCGTTCCTGAAGTCCTCGCGCAGCGCCGCGCGCAACCCGTTCATCGTCATCCTGCCCCAGGGGCTCGGCCGCACCCAGCTCGCGCCCATTCAGTTCATCCGCGCCAAGGACGGCAGTCTGCGGCAGGTCGATACGCTCTACACCGACATTGACATGATCCAGGCGCATCGCGTCGACGAGAATGAAAAGACGTTTCAGGCCGAATTCTACCTGTCGCTGCGCAACAACCCGTCGGCAACGATTGATCGCTTCGAGTTCGCCAACGCGTACCAGGATACGGAGAACGGCGGACGCCAGCTCCACATCGAGCCGCTTCACGAAGGCGGAGCGAGCGTCGCCTATCCCGACACCATGAAGATCTACAAGGTTTCCGGCCGCTTCCTGTTCAACCCGGAGCTCGCAAATTATCCCTTCGATCTGCAGCGCTTCACGATTGAGCTGCAACCCAAGGATGGCGAGAAGCCGTTCATCATTCAGCCGCCGCCGCTCGACCTGCGCGACCGCCGGGTCACGACCGACGGCTGGGATTCAAAAACGCAATACGTAGGGTATGAGGAAGACTTCGTGCCGGTGGTGGACGCCTATACGCACGCCCCCAGCGTCGTGCCGTTCTACAAGACCAGCTTCGGATGGGAAATGCAGCGCCAGACCACCGACTACCTGCTGCGCGTGGCAGTGCCGCTCGCCTTCATCCTGTTCGTCGCCTACCTGTCGATCTTCATTCCGCGCAGCCACTTCGAGGCCATCGTGACGATCCAGGTGACGGCGCTGCTCTCTGCCGTGGCCCTATACTTGTCACTGCCCAAACTCGATTCCGACACCGCGACCTTGTCGGATCGCGCCTTCGTGTTCGCCTACATGATCCTGAGTATCATGATCTGCATCTCGATCCTGCGCATCAACCCGAGACTCGCCGACCATAGGTTCGTCGATCGAACGCTTGAGATGCTGCACGTAGCGGCCATCCCGATCTTCGTCGCTGTGGCGGTGTTCTACGGCTATCAGCTCGGCCTGGCGGCGCTGTAAGAAGGGTGGCCTGTCAACTTTGCGGCTTGCGCGCCAGCGGATGATGCTCGTTGACGAGCTTTTTCAGGCGCTCCTGCAAGACGTGCGTGTAGATCTGCGTCGTCGAAATATCGGCGTGTCCGAGCAGTTGCTGCACGGCGCGCACATCGGCGCCACGGTCGAGCAGGTGGCCCGCAAAGGCGTGCCGGAACACGTGCGGCGACACCATCTCGGGGTCAAGACCGGCCTCGCCCGCGACCTCCTTCAGCTCGCGCGCGAAGGCTTGCCGCGTCACATGGCCTTCGGCCGAACGCGCCGCGAAGAGCCAGTTGGAATTGTCGTGCCGGCCCGAGACGGCGAGGAATTTCTCAAGCGCCTCGCGCGCCGAAGGATTGAGCGGAACCAGCCGCTCGCGCCCGCCCTTGCCCTTGATGGTGAGCAGCCGTTTGTCGCCGCGCAGTACGCTTCGCGGCAGCGACACCAGTTCGCTGACGCGCATCCCCGTCGCATACAGCATCTCGAGCAGGCAGTTGAAGCGAAGGGCACGGAAAAGCGAGCGACCCTCCTGTCCCTCCGTGCGATGTGCGGAGGCCTGCAAGAGCCGGTCGACCTCGGCGATGCCAAGGACCTTTGGAAGCGGCCGCTGACGCTTCGGCCCACTCAGGCCGGCGGACGGGTCGGCGCCGATCAGACCTTCGCCGCTCAGAAACTTGTGAAACTGGCGCACGCATGAAAGCTTGCGCGCGCGTGACGAGGCGGCAAGGCCTTCGTTCGTCATATGGCGAAGATAGGCCTGGATGTCGGCCGTGGTTGCGCCATCGAGCGAACGGCCGCGCTCTTCCAGAAACGCGCGAAAGGCTTCCAGGTCGCGGCGGTAGGCCTGCAGCGTGTTGTCGACGGCGCCGCGCTCCGACGCCAGCATGTTGAGGAAGGCTTCCAGCGGACCGCTCGCGTCGGACTGCGTCATGGTCGCAACCTTAGCGCGGCCAGCTGGCGAGAAGCGCTTCGACCGCGAGCTTGCGCGCGTCCGATTCGAGCCCGGCGCGTTTGAGGGCCCGGATGCTGTCGCCGAGCGCAATCAGGTTGGCGCCTTCGGCCCCCGTGACCGCAAGCGACTTCATGGTGGCAATCGCCGTGTCACCGAAACCTCGTCTCTTCGCGCCATACCGACTCTGTCACACCAAGCTTGTCACTGACCGCAATACGCAAGTCCGGTGCGGCCTTCGTGTCGGCGCTTCAGATAGTGTGCACGGC
>CADECN010000236.1 GCA_902825785.1 uncultured Hyphomicrobium sp.
GGTGGGTATAGCGCCGGCGCGGCCCGATCCCGATGACGGCTTCGGAACAAGTTTCCTCCCGCGTGCCCGTACCAGCTTGCCGGACAGCCGCTCGCCATCGTCAACGCAAGGCATTGAAACTAAATCGTTTTCATCCTTCAATTTCCGCCTCGCGCCGGTCCCGCTTTGGTGTATAAGAGCGCCACTGCAATTGGCCTGCGGGCACTGCGGTATCCCACGTGACCCTGCTGGACGACATCCCGGCTGTGGCTGCGCTACGAAACTCCAATTTGAAAGGATAATCCGATGTCGGAAGTTGCACCGCATCGTAAGGCGGCGAAGTCGGCCGTCATCAAGGACAACGCGACCAAGGCCAACGACACCGGTTCGCCGGAAGTCCAAATCGCCGTCCTGACCCACCGCATCAACGAACTCACCGATCACTTCAAGCTGCACAAGAAGGACAACCATTCTCGTCGCGGTTTGCTGAAGATGGTGAGCCAGCGTCGTCAGCTGCTCGACTACGTCAAGAGCAAGGACAACGCGCGTTACCAGAAAATCATCGAGAAGCACGGTATCCGCCGCTGAGACGCGCCTCTCCGCGCGCGTTCGAAAGAAGGCAGCAGCGCATGCCTGCCAGCAGAACGCAGAAACAGAAGTGACTATCCGCGCCGGAGGCATAGGGCTCCCGGCGCCATTGGCGTTTGCGGCCAGATTCATCGCCGTAAATGCAGTCCGACCGAAACAAAAGCGAAAACGAAAGACACATCATGTTCGATATCCATCGTGTTGAGATCGACTGGGGCGGCCGCAAGCTGAAGCTGGAAACGGGCCAGATCGCCCGTCAGGCCGACGCGGCCGTGCTCGCCCAGTACGGCGAGACGACCGTCCTTGCGACCGTCGTCGGCGCCCGCTCCGCAAAGCCCGGCATCGATTTTTTCCCCCTCACCGTGAACTACCAGGAGCGCACGTACGCTGCCGGTAAAATCCCCGGCGGTTACTTCAAGCGAGAAGGCCGTCCGACGGAGAAAGAGACGCTGACGTCGCGTCTGATCGACCGGCCCATTCGGCCCTTGTTCGTTGAGGGTTTCAAGAACGAGACGCAGGTCGTCGTGACAGTCATGTCGCACGATCTTGAGAACGATCCCGACATTGTCGCGATGGTGGCGGCGTCCGCCGCACTCACGCTTTCGGGGCTGCCGTTCCTCGGCCCCATCGGCGCCGCCCGCGTCGGCGTCATCAATGGCGAGTTCGTGCTGAACCCGATGGTCGACGAGATGAAGGAAAGCTCGCTCGACCTCGTGGTCGCCGGCACGCACGACGCCGTCATGATGGTTGAATCGGAAGCCAAGGAGCTTCCCGAGCAGCAGATGCTGGAGGCCGTGATGTTCGGCCACAAGCACATGCAGCCTGTCATCCAGGCCATCATCAAGCTCGCCGAGAAGGCGGCCAAGGAGCCTTGGGACATCAAGCTGCCCGACAAGGACAAGTACAAGGCCGAGGTGAAGCGCGTTGCAGAGAAGACGTTGCAGGAAGCCTTCTCGACCAAGGAGAAGATGAAGCGCAACGACCTCGTCGGCGTCGCCAAGAAGGCAATTTCCGAACACGTTCAGCTTGAAAGCGATAGCCCCGACGAGAAGGTGCTGCTGTCGGATACGTTCAAGTCGCTAGAAATGGACATTATGCGCGGTGACGTCATCCGCACCAAGCGGCGCATCGACGGCCGCGATCTGGAAACGGTCCGCCCGATCCTATCGCAAGTCCACGTCCTGCCGCGCACACACGGTTCCGCGCTCTTCACGCGCGGCGAGACACAAGCGCTCGTCGTCGCAACCCTTGGCACCGGCGAGGACGAGCAGTACGTCGACAGCCTCGAGGGCACGAAAAAAGAGCGCTTCCTGCTGCACTACAACTTCCCGCCCTATTCGGTCGGCGAAGTCGGCCGTATGGGCTCGCCCGGCCGTCGCGAAATCGGCCACGGCAAGCTCGCTTGGCGCGCGATCCGTCCGACGCTGCCGGTGCAGGAGGAGTTCCCCTACACGCTCCGCGTCGTATCCGAGATCACCGAGTCGAACGGTTCATCGTCGATGGCAACCGTTTGCGGCACCTCGCTCGCGCTGATGGATGCAGGCGTTCCGCTCAAGGCGCCCGTCGCGGGTATCGCCATGGGTCTCATCAAGGAAGGCAACGATTTCGTCGTGCTCTCTGACATCCTTGGTGACGAGGACCACTTGGGCGACATGGACTTTAAGGTCGCCGGCACCCAGAACGGTGTCACCTCGCTGCAGATGGACATCAAGATCACCGGCATCACCGAGGAGATCATGCGGGTCGCGCTCGAACAGGCGCACAAGGGCCGCATCCATATCCTGGGTGAGATGTCGAAAGCGCTGTCCGGCGCTCGCGAGGAACTGGGCGAATACGCACCGCGCATCGAGACCATCAAGATTCCGACCGACAAAATCCGCGAGGTCATCGGTTCTGGCGGCTCCGTCATCCGCGAGATCGTCGCGGAATCGGGTGCCAAGATCGATATCGAGGACGACGGCACGGTCAAGATCGCGTCCGCCAACCGCGAGTCGATCGAAAAGGCCCTTGCCCGTATTCGCGGCATCACGTCCGAGCCCGAGGTCGGTCAGATTTACAAGGGCAAGATCGTGAAGATCATGGAGTTCGGAGCCTTCGTGAACTTCTTCGGCGCTAAGGACGGCCTGGTTCACATTTCGCAACTCTCGCAGGGTCGCCCGGCGACCGTCGCCGAGGTCGTGAAGGAAGGCCAGGAAGTCTACGTGAAGCTCCTGGGCTTCGACGATCGCGGCAAGACGCGGCTGTCGATGAAGATTGTCGATCAGGAGACAGGCCAGGAAATCCCGCGCGCTGAGGGCGAGCCGGAGGAAGTGTTCGAATCGCGTCCGCCCCGTCGCGAGGGTGGCCGTGGCGGTGATCGCGGCCGTGACCGCGGCCCGCGCCGCGAACGCGGCTGAGACCCGAAAACGGTTGGAAATACGAAGGCCGCCAGCATCTGATGCTGGCGGCCTTTTTCATGCGTCGCGAATGGCCTGCGCTTAGCGGAAATAGACCGGCTCGGGCCCATAACCTTCCGCGTTGGCTTCCCGCGTCGGGAAGTACGTGCACGAAGCCGAACTGATGTTGTTGACCAGTCCCGGCCGGTTCCACGCGAAGCCGTCGCAACGGATCATGTCGCCCGACCAATCGGTGCCCGACCCGCACGGCGCGCGCCGCAGATTGATGCGAACGCCGCCGTATGTGTTTTGCCAGCCATACGTGCCGCCGCAGCTCAACCCGCCGCCGCGCACCGTGTAGCGCCCGTCGTCGCAAACCGTCAGCCTGTAGAATTTATGAACCTTGGTATCCGAACAGCGGACGAAATGATTTCCGCCGCCGCCAAAGCCGCCGCTCGAGTCAACGGGAGAACGCGCCTGGGCAAAAGCGCCCGATGCGGTCGCGGCCAAAACCACCATTCCTAAACCTGCAATCCATGCCTGCTTGCTCATCTGTCCGTCTCCTGAGAAATGGCATTCGCAAAATTCGTCTCAACAACGCCGGCATGAAGCCACAGCCTGTCTGAGCTAACCCTGAACCACGCATTCATCGACGGTTCACGCGCCCGTGATCGCGCGTGAGCAAACGAAAAAGCCGCCGGATCTCGCGATCCGACGGCTGAAGAAGCGCTTGGAAGATCGTTATCTCACGACCATTCGCAAACCCTCACGCCGAAGATATTGGTGTAGCAGTTGCGCGCCGTCGAGCACTGAACGCGGCCGATGCCTTTGACATGCCTGTGCCAGCCATTGAGACCGCGCCGGCACTTGCGATGCCAGCCGTGCGTTTTCTCAACCATCGTTGACTGCTTGAGGTCGAGCTGCGTCAGCGGTGCCAACGGCGCAGCGGACGACGGCATGGCCGCAAACGCGAGGCACGCGGCGACTGCAACGGAAAGCATTACTCTGGTGTTCATTTGGACTTGCTCCTGTCTGACCGAAATACCGAAACAGAAAATTTCTCGGCAGGTAGTACCCCCGGCAACGATAGCAAAGCGCCGCGATCCCCGCCAACCCAACAATTGTGGCGACCAAAAAAGTGCAGTGCGCAGGCCGTTCGCAATTGCGTGAGGCGCGCGGCTAAGCCTTGGCGAATTTCGCGACGTCCGGCCAGAACACGCTTGCCGTGGCGGCAACGTCGTCCGGATCACCGGTCGTCAGAAGCGACAGTTTTCCGCCCTCGTTGCCGGCTAGATACTTCGAATGACGTGCCAGATAGTCCTCGAAGCTGTCAGCGACGACTTCAGGCTGCGAAAGAATGCGCGTGAACGGCGGCAGGTGCTTGCGAAAGAGGTGCTCGACGAGCGGAAAATGCGTGCAGCCCAGTATGGCTCGGTGCGGCGGCATGTTTCCCGTTTGCTGAAGCGCGGCCTGCGTTCCTGCAGCGACAAGTTCTTCGAGCGCGCTTTCCGGCGCTTCGTTCTCGATGGCTCCCGCCAGTTCGGAGCATACCTGCTGCACCACCGTCACCTTTGGGCAGCGCTTGCGGATCTCCTCCGGATAGACGCCGGAAGAGATGGTGCGCGTTGTGCCGAACACCGCGATCGTGTCGGTGTTGTACTTCTGCGGATACTGCGGCGACGTGATCGCCCACGGGGTCTGCGTCGCGGCTTCAACGGTTGGCGCCACGATGCCAAGCACGTTATGCGTGCCAGCCCAGGGGCTGCGGGGCAGCCATTCCTGCTGTAGCCGGCGCAGAGCAACCGCGGTTGCTGTGTTGCAGCCGAGCAGTACGAGCTTCGCCCCGCGCTGGAACAGATCCTCTACGCAGCCGCGCGTGAAGGCGACGACGTCTTCCGACGGGCGGTTGCCGTAAGGCACATGCGCGTGGTCTGCGAGGTAAACGAAATCCGCGTGCGGAAAACGCGCCACAAGCTCGCGCAGAACTGTGAGGCCACCGACACCGGAATCGAAGACGCCAATCATGCGCGCGGCTTATGTCCGGCCGTCGTCTGCGTCAAGCGGCTG
>CADECN010000237.1 GCA_902825785.1 uncultured Hyphomicrobium sp.
CGGCTGGTCCTTGAGCAGCGGCGCGTGCCCTTGCCTTGGTACGGTGTGATTGAGCAGCCGGGGATGACGCCGGCGCATTTCCTCGACCGTCTTTTCCGACAGAAGGTCGGAGTTGGCGCCGCGAAGGACCAGCACGGGCACGTTCCGCATGGCGTCGAACTGCGGCCATAGCGACGGGATGGGTCCGTCGAGCACCGAAAGGCTGCGCGCCAGTTTTGTGTCGTAGCCCATGATCGGGCGTCCGCCCCGCTCGTTGAAGAGCTGGCGCGCGAAAGCCTCCGCCTCCTGTTCGGTAAGGTCGGGAAAGTCTCGGCGTGTCAGATCGCGCACGATTGTGGCGGCCTCTGCCCATGTCTTGGGTGTCGGTATGCGGCCAACGTAGCCGGCAATCCGCACCAGACCGTCCATCTCGATGATGGGGCCGATATCGTTCAGCACCACCGCGCCGATGCGCGACGGTTGCACCGCCGCCAGCACCATCGTGACAAGCCCGCCGCGCGACGTTCCGATGATGCCCGCGTGATCGAGTTCCTTCATTGTCATGAAGTCGATGACGTCGTGCATTTCTACCGGCACCGCATAGTTGCGCCAGTCGCCGTCATGTTCGGAAGCGCCGCGCCCGCGGCTGTCGAGCGTGTAGACGTCGCGCGGCGCGGCCGGATTGGTGCTGATTGCGTGCGCGACGTCGTGGAAGTCGCGGCTGTTGCGCGTCAGCCCTGCGAGACAAAGCACGGGACGGCGGCCTTCCTGGCGTGACGCCGGATAGTGACGCGCATAGAGGCGCAGTCCATCGCGCGACGTAAAGAAAATTTCTTGGAACTCGCTCGCCATTTCGCCCCCGCCGCCCTGTCGCCGCCGCGCTATATGCATGTCATCCATCATCGTTTCGTTGCGCCGGCCGCGCTTGCTCGTCAAGGTCGCTTGTGGTCGGCTGCTTGTGGCTGCCGCGTGCGCGATGCAGGTCGTCCTCGATGCGCAGCGCGTTGGCCTCGCCGCCCAGCCGCGCCCTGTAGATTTGAATATTTGACATGACCTTGGTCACGTATTCGCGCGTCTCTGTGAAGGGGATGCGTTCGATCCAGTCGACCGGATCCACATCGGCGTCGCGCGGATCGCCGTTCTCCCTGATCCATTGCCGAGCCCTGCCGGGTCCCGCGTTGTAGCCGGCGAGACCCAGAACGTAGGAACCGCCGAACTCTTCCATCCGGTCGCCGATATAGGCCGAGGCGATGGTCGTGTTGTACGCTTTGTCAGCCAGAAGTCGCGAGATGTCACATTTGATTTTGTAGTCGCGGCAGACGTGCTTCGCCGTGATCGTCATGACCTGCAACAAGCCCTTTGCACCCGCGCCTGATACCGTTTGGGTCTCAAACTCCGTCTCCTGCCGCGCGATGCCGAGCAGGAACGCCGTCTCGGGCGGCGTGCGCAGCGGCTTGTAGGACGGAAACGGATGCACCGGATAGCCAAACGTGATGAGATTGTCGCCGCGCGCGATCGCGGACTTGGCAACGCGCACCGACATCTGCGTGTCACCCATCATCTCGGCGAGATAGGCGATCATGCCGGCTTCCGCTTCCGTCGGCAGCCCGATGCGCAGCGAGGTGAGAAAGCCGCGCGAATATTCGCGCGACAGCCCGGCTTTGTGCGCCAGCAGCATGGCCTTGACGGCATCGAGAGTGTTGAAGCGTTGAACTTGCTCGGCGGTGGGAAACGCGGGCGGGGTGAGTTCGAGCTTGCTACGGCCCGGTTCCAGCTTCTGCATCGAAAGCAGGCCGTGGAAGGTGTCCGGGTTGCGCGTCGCGGTCTTGTAGTGCGCGGTCGCGGCCGCCTTGTCGCCTTTGACTTCCGCCGTGCGACCTAGCCAGTAGGCGGATTTGGCGCGGCTCAACGGTCCATCGGCGGCGGCAGAGAAATCCTTGAAATGGCGCTCAGCATCGTCCGGCCGTTTGAGGTATCGCAGCGCGATCCATCCGGCCATGAAGGTCTGTTCCTTGCGCGGATTGACGCTCAGCGGGCCGGCATCGCGCGTCAGTTCGTAGGCGAGCTTGGGATTGCGGGCCTTGAGCGCCGCATAGGCCAGTTGCCGCCGTTCCGCCCACCACTCGTCGAGATTGGCAATCTTTGCCGGATCGGGCGGGATCGACAGGACGAGTTTGGCCGCCTCGCTCTGACGGTCGGAGCGGCGCAGCACTTGCGCGCGGTGGAAAGCGAGGCCGGTGTCGTCCGTGTGGTCGTGATCCAGTCCTTCCAGAAGTGCCCGCGCATTCTTCGCTTTGTTGAAGACCGCCAGACGCGCGGTGGCCTTTTTCTGCTCCTCGCCGGACAAGAGCGGGACGACGCGCTTGGCGACCGCGGCCCGTTCGGTGCGGTTGCCCGCCCATCGGACATCGTCGCTGATCAGTCGATCGAAACGCCACTTGTGATCCGCCTCGGTGAGCAAGGACGAGAAGCGACGCAAGAATCCGGTCTCGAGCGTTGCCGGGATCGTCATGTCGCGCCAGACATTGGATGCGAGCTTGCGGGCTTGCTCGTTGTTCCCCTCAGCCAGATAGGCGGACGCCAGCGCGGCATGGCCGATCCCGGTCTGCGGTGGCGACGATGTGAGATAGGACTTGATCGAGGCCGCGCTGCCGCCCTGGGTGAATAGCGCTTCCTCGAACCGCTGCACCATCAGCGAACGTTCGGGCCAGAGCGGATTGTTTGCGAGGAAATCACTATATTCCTGCGGATAACCGTAGCCTGAACGCAGCCGCACCCACTCGATGAATTTGATCGCCACCGGGTCGCGCAAAGCAGATTTGATGTCGTTGGCGCGGGCAGGGTTGTTGCCGCGAACGGCGGCCACCGCCTCCTTGACCTGCGTAGCGACCTCTGGGTCGGGTGCGTAATCGCGCAGCGGTTTCAGGGCCGCTTCAAGCTTGCGCAGGTAAGCCGTTTCGCTTGCCGGGCGCACGGGCACGGGGCTTTCGGCCACCCCTGTCTGCGCCTGCGCGCCACCGGCGGCGATTGCCGCGCCCGTGACCGCCAGAAGCAGCGCCAAATACCGAATCGGCAAAGCATTTCGGTGGCTTTTCATCGTGTGTTGAATATTCACGATTTCAGGTCCCGCTCGCTTGTTGCTGGGGTTTTGCCTCACCTTGCAGCGAGGGAGGCAAGCGCCTAATGTCGCCGTGCGACGGCTTGAAGCCCGGCCGTGCCCGCATTAAGCGGTGTCGCGGCACAGGGTGCAAGTCACACGCGCCGGTCGGGGTGCCATGCCCCTGCGGCAACACCGTGACTTTTCCGGACTGCGGGCGCGATCACCCCGTTCGGTGGCATCGGCAATCGGGATACGATCAACGGCGGCAGCGCCGGCGCAAAGTTTTCCCACATTCAGGCGGACGCATGTTCAAAGGCTCGATCACGGCGCTCATCACGCCCTTCAGGAACGGGGCGGTCGACGAGGCGGCCTTAACTCGCATCGTGGAATGGCAGATCGCGGAAGGCATCCACGGTCTGGTTCCGGTCGGCACCACGGGCGAAAGCCCGACGCTCGACTACGATGAACACAAGCGCGTCATCGAGCTTTGCGTCGCGACAGCGAAAAAGCGCGTGCCGGTCATGGCGGGCACGGGGTCGAATTCGACCGAGGAAGCGATCGAGCTTTCGCAGTACGCCGAAAAGGCGGGTGCGGATGCCGTTCTGATCGTGACGCCGTACTACAACAAGCCGACGCAAGAGGGCCTGTTTCAGCACTACAAGGCCATCAACGACGCGATCAACATTCCGATTTACATCTACAACATTCCAGGTCGCTCGATCGTCGACATGTCGGTTGCGACCATGGCGCGCTGTTTCAAGGAACTGAAGAACATCGCGGGCGTGAAGGACGCAACCGCAAACCTCGTTCGCCCGTCTCAGCAACGCGCGGCATGTGGTGAGAAATTTGCCCAGCTCTCCGGTGAGGACGGCACCGCGCTCGCGTTCATGGCGCACGGCGGACTTGGCGTGATATCCGTTGCCTCCAACGTAGCCCCGCGCCTCGTATCCGAAATGCAGACCGCGCTGTTGGCCGGCGATTTCAAAAAGGGGCTGGCGCTACAGGACCGGCTCATGCCGCTGTTCGATGTCATGTTCTGCGAAACGAACCCGGCGCCGGCGAAGTACGCCGTTTCGCGTTTGGGGCTGTGCTCTGCCGACATGCGCCTGCCGATGGTTCCGCTCTCCGAGCAGAGCAAGAAGGCCATCGATGCCGTGCTGTTCGATCTGGGCCTGATCGACGCCAAAGCCGCAGAGTAGCTCATGGCGGCGAAACGGGACGACGGTTCGACGCTCGTCGCGGAGAACCGCAAGGCGCGGCACGAATATTTCATCTCCGACAATTGGGAGGCCGGCATCCAGCTGCTGGGCTCTGAGGTCAAGTCGTTGCGGCGCGGCCAATCGAACATCGCCGAGAGTTATGCATCCATCGAGGATGGCGGGATCTGGCTGATAAACAGCTACATCGCGGAATATCCGGGCGCCGCCTTGTTTCAGCACGAGCCACGCCGCAAGCGCCGGCTGTTGCTACATGCGCGCGAGATTCACAAGATCGGCTTGGCGATCGAACGCAAGGGCATGACGCTTATTCCGCTTGAGATGTATTTCAACGAAAAGGGCCGTGCCAAAATCAAGCTCGGGTTGGCGGAAGGCAAGAAGCTTCACGACAAGCGCGAGGACGCCGCCAAGCGCGATTGGAACCGCCAGAAGGCACGGTTGATGCGGGAGAAGGGATGAGCGGCCCCAAAGCCATGAAATCCGATTGGCCCTGGCCCGCGCCGAAGGACGACGGCGGCGCCAAGCATTTGATTGCGGGCACGCGCCTGCCGGATGTCGCGCTTGCCGCGACGCGCGGCGCCGACGTCAACCTCGCGCGCTTCCAGGAACGTGCCGTCGTCTTCGTGTACCCGATGACCGGCA
>CADECN010000238.1 GCA_902825785.1 uncultured Hyphomicrobium sp.
CTGGATACGGCGCTGCTCGGGTGTGTCGTAGCTGTCCTTGGTTGTCTCGTAGGCCTTGGAGATCTCTTCGTCCGTGACCTGGACCTGCTTCTTGAGGTCGTCGACCGTCAGCATGAGCACCTGCGCCTTGCGATACTCGGGCGTCATGAACTTGGCCTTGTCGGCCTCATAAAGCTCTTTCAGTTTCGCTTCATCGGGCTCTGCAACCTTAACGGTTTCGGGATCGATCTTGATCCACTCGATGATCCGCGTTTCCTGGTTGTAGCTGTGAATGAGGTCAAGCAAGGGCTTGGGGACCGTCTGGCCCGCGACCAGGGCGCCGATCAGAAGCGAGCGCAATTCGTCCTTGCGGCGCAGGCGTAGAAAAGATTCTTCGGTCATGCCGATCTGGCGCAGCATGGCCTGCAGCCCGGCGTGCGAAAAGTGGCCGTCCGCATCCTGAAAATCGGGGTCCGACTGGATGCCTTCGACGAGCGCGGCCGACGACAGCTTTAAGCCGAGCCGTTCGGCGTGCTCTTCGATCGCCGTACCACCGACGAGCTGGCCGAGCACACGCCGGTCGAGGCCGAAAGCGCGACCCTGCTCGGCGTTGATGCGTTGATTGGCATCGCGCGAAATGCGGTCCAACTCGTTCTGGAAGGCGCGCTGGAACTCTTCGGCGGTAATTTTCGTGCCGCCGACGGTGGCGATGGCGCCGCGCCCCCAGCCGCGAAATACGTCCTCAACACCCCAGATGGCAAAGCTCAGCACCAGCAGTGCAAACAACAGTTTGGCGACCCAGGTTTGGGCACCACGGCGCATCGATTCGAGCATGAAAACAAAACGTCCTGTTCGTTGCGGCGCTTTCCGCAGCCCGATTGGGCAAGGCGCAGCGCGCTTCATCATTGTGACAGGCCCCAGGTGACGAGGCGGATCGGCGTGATATGAAGCGCAGCGCGCCACGGATTGCAAGCGCGCCCGGAGGCGAAAAGGCCGACATTACAAGGAAATCATGACCAGCAGCGACAACGCAATCCGGCCGCTCGTAGCCGGAAATTGGAAAATGAACGGTGTTGCGTCTAGCTTGGCGGAGGCACTGGCCGTCAGGGACGCTTTGGCAGGACCGCGGGCGGGTATCGCCTCCGACGTCATGATCGCGCCGCCGGCCACCCTTTTGAGCCTGTTCGCGGCGCCTTGCGCCGGCTCGCGCCTCGCGCTCGCGGGCCAGGATTGCCATCCAAAGGCGAGCGGCGCCCACACCGGCGACGTATCGGCCGAAATGCTGAAGGACGCGGGCGCGTCAGCCGTGATTGTCGGCCACTCCGAGCGCCGCTCCGACCATGGCGAAACCAGCAAGGTCGTCCGCCAAAAGGCCGAGGCCGCATACCGCGCCGGGCTAACCGCCATCATCTGCATTGGTGAAACAGCGGGCGAACGGCGCGTCGGCTTGACGCTTCCAGTGGTGGAACGGCAACTTGCGGGCTCGCTGCCTGACGTCGCCACAGCCGCGAACACGGTCGTTGCCTATGAACCGGTCTGGGCCATCGGCACGGGGCTGACGCCAACGCCCGAGGATGTCAGCGAGGTCCACGCCGCTATTCGCCGTGCGGTCGAAGCGCGTTTCGGCGTAGAAGGCGCGCGCATGCGCATCCTTTACGGTGGCTCCGTGAAGCCCGACAATGCCTCAGCGCTGATGGCGGTAGCGAACGTGAACGGCGCGCTTGTCGGCGGCGCCAGCCTGAAGGCCAGTGATTTTCTCGCCATACTTCGCGCTTACGAACGGTAATTATGCGTAGAATTTTCACCATTGTTGGCGTGTATCTGGCGCTTGCGACATCGGCCGCGAGAGCGCAGCAGCAAGCCAAACCCCAGGCAGCGCCGCCACCTCAGGAAAGGCCAGCGGCCAGCAATTCCGATGATCCACGTCCTGATCTGGACCGCTGCGCCGAGCTTCGCCAGGAACACATCAAAGTGCTGCAGACGGGCATCGTGCAGGACATGCAGCGCGGACCGGAGTGGGCGAAGTTTCACCTGAGTAAGGAACGCCTTGGCGAGATCGAGAAGTACATCACGCTCGAAGAGCAATTGAAGTTCACCTGCCGCGAGGCCAACCTCCTGATCGACCCCAAATCCCTTTTCCCGCCGGCGCCCCCAGCCAATACGGCCGAGGACGGGGCCGCCGCGCCGGCCACGGAAGCTCAGGCCAAGCCCAAGAAAAATCAGAAGAAAAAACCAAAACAATCGGATTCGGCCAGTTCCGGTGTTGACCTTGTCTGGCCGGGGCTGGCGCCATAAGTCGCAATCCCAACCCAACGGCGTATTTGCGTAGTTTGGGGGTGGCGGCTGCGCAGGGGCTGGTGTATAGCGCGCCGCTTCGACCGTTGAACAACCACGGAAACCTGAGACCATGGCCACCGTCCTTCTTGTGATCCATTTGATGGTCGCCACCGCACTCGTCGGCGTCGTCCTGCTTCAGAAATCAGAAGGTGGCGCGCTCGGTATCGGGGGCGGTGGTGGCGGCGGCGGCTTTCTGACGGGCCGCGGCACGGCCAATTTGCTCACGCGCGCGACCGCAGGCTTGGCCGCGGCTTTTTTCGCAACCAGCATCTCTTTGACGCTACTGGCGAACCGCACAGCGCCTCAGGGTTCCGTGTTCGATACCAAGCCGGCGTCGACCACTGGCACACCGGCGGCGCCGGGCGAGACGCCTAAGCCCCAGGAGGGCCGCGGCGGCATCCTTGATAAGCTGCAGCCGTCTACTCCAGTACCTCTCGACCGCTAAAGGCCAGCCCACGGCTCATGGGCTGTGGACCGCCGTCACGTGCTCTGTCAGAATTGCCCAACTGGTGCATTCGTGGGGATCAGCGTGCGCGCTTATGGTCTGATCGTTTTGATGGCTGCACTGGCAGCCATGCTTTCGGCGGGCTGCAGTGCCGACCTCGCTCAGACCGGTGCACCCGGCACAATCGCCGGCTACCATTCGGCGAGCGCTTTTTCACCTGTCGGACACAGCTTGTCGAGCTTGCCCGATGGACGGTTGAGGGTGCGCGCGGCGGCAACTCCGGGTACGCCGCCAGCACGCGTCGAAAAAATTGCAATGGCACGCGCTGCTGAGTACGGCATCGAGTTGAGCAAGAAGGCGTTTACGGCAAGCGCTCCTTCGCACTCCGTTTCATGCGGCAAGACCTCCTATCTGCAAAAGGGCGAGAAGGTTACCGTGCGCCCGACCGACCTCCGCGTGGTCGAGATCGACGTCTCATACGAGACACCGCTGGGCGCGCCCGGCGCGCGCCCCACAAAGGAGACCGCGCAAACACTGAAGGCTGAATTGGCCGCCGAGGCGGTATCGCCCGACGTTGAGGCCGCAAATACCGCCGACATCGCGCGCCAATGCAACCGATGACGACGCGGACCGGGCTGTAGCTTCAAGTCTTCACCGGCGCCCGCAGCCACCTGATAGTTGTGCGCTTTCGCATTGGTGACAGTGCCAAAATACCGCTTCGAATCGGATTTGGCTTCGTGTAAGCCTCAAATCCCATGCAACGGTACATCTTCATCACCGGCGGCGTGGTCTCCTCGCTTGGAAAAGGTCTCGCATCCGCGGCACTCGCCGCGCTTCTGCAGGCCCGTGGCTACACCGTCCGCCTCAAAAAGCTCGACCCGTATTTGAATGTCGATCCGGGCACGATGAGCCCGTATCAGCATGGCGAGGTGTTCGTCACCGACGACGGCGCGGAGACCGACCTCGACCTGGGCCACTACGAGCGCTTCACCGGTGTTCCGGCGAAAAAGTCCGACAACATCACGACGGGACGCATCTATCAGGAGATCCTGACAAAGGAGCGCCGCGGCGACTATCTCGGCGGCACCGTACAGGTCATTCCCCACGTCACCGACGCCATCAAAAATTTCGTGCTGACCGGCAACGAGGATGTCGATTTCGTCCTTGTCGAGATCGGGGGCACGGTGGGCGATATCGAAGGATTGCCGTTCTTCGAGGCCATCCGCCAGTTGGGCAACGATCTGCCGCGCGGCGCTGTAGTCTACATGCACCTGACGCTGATGCCCTACATCCCGTCGGCCGGCGAATTGAAAACAAAACCGACACAGCACTCCGTCAAGGAGCTGCGCTCGATCGGCATCCAGCCCGACATTCTGCTGTGCCGCTCGGATCGCGAAATTCCGGTCGGCGAGCGCAAGAAAATCGCGCTCTTTTGCAACGTCCGGCCCGAAGCCGTCATCCAGGCGCTCGACGTCGCCTCCATTTACGACGTGCCGCTCGCCTATCACCGCGAGGGCCTCGACCGCGAAATTCTCGCCGCCTTCGGCATCACCGGCGCGCCAAAGCCCGACCTGACGCGCTGGGAGACGATCTCGCGCAACATTTCGAGCCCCGAAGGCGAAGTGACAATCGCCATCGTCGGTAAATACACAGGCCTCAAGGACGCCTATAAATCTTTGATCGAGGCGCTGGTTCACGGCGGCATCGCGAACCGTGTGAAGGTGAAGCTCGACTGGATCGAGAGCGAGATCTTCGAGCGCGAGGACGCGGCGCCCTACCTTGAAGGCGTCAACGGCATCCTTGTACCGGGCGGTTTTGGAGAGCGCGGGGCGGAAGGCAAGATCCTCGCAGCCAAGTTCGCGCGCGAGCGCGGCGTACCCTACTTCGGCATCTGTTTCGGTATGCAGATGGCATGTCTCGAGGCGGCCCGCTCGCTTGCAGGGATCAGTGAGGCGAGTTCAACCGAGTTCGGCGAGACGCCCGAGCCCGTCGTCGGCATGATGACGGAATGGATGCGCGGCAACGAATTGGAGCAACGCCGCAGTGGCGGCGATCTCGGCGGCACCATGCGGCTCGGCGCCTATGACGCCACGCTCGCCGAGGGAAGCCGCATCGCGCAGATCTACGGCACGACGCACATTTCCGAGCGCCA
>CADECN010000239.1 GCA_902825785.1 uncultured Hyphomicrobium sp.
GCGGCGCGATTTTGCGGACGCGCTGACGGGCGCATTGATCGCTTCGCGCACCGCCAGGTTCTAGGATTTAGTCGTCCTGCAGCATCGTCATGGCGGCCTGACGCTCGCTGGTCTTGAGCTTCAGAAACTGCACGCGCGCCGCTTTGATGTCCTTCTCATCGCCGGTTTCGGCCGCTTTTTTCAAGGCTGCAATCGCCGGGTGGCCAGGAGCGCAAATGAAGGTCAGCGCTTTCGCCAGGCGCCCCATGGCCTCACGGTCGATCGCAGGTTCGCTCATGTGAGGTTTGCTCGCGGCATCAGCGGAACCGGCCGCCCTTTTGCAGCACTTCGATCTTGTAGCCGTCCGGGTCGTCGATGAAGAAAAACTTTCCGAACGGCTTGCCGTCGTGCTGCATGTTCTTGATGTCTTTGGGCTGATAGCCCGCAGCCGACATACGCTCGCGCTCGGCCTCCAGATCGTCGACGACAAAGGCGACGTGACCATACCCGCCGCCAAGCTCGTAGGGTTCCGTGCGGCCCTTGTTGACGGTCAATTCAACCTCGAAATCATTCTCGGGGTTGCTCATGTAGGTTAGCGAGAAGTCGGGCCATTCGCGCCGCTCCGCAACCTTCAACCCGAAGCACGTCTCGTAGAACTTTACGCTGCGTGCTTCGTCGAGAACGCGCACCATCATGTGAACTGCCTTGGCCAAAACAAAGCTCCTCAATTGCTTGTAAACGCGAGCTCGGCGGGTGAGATCAGCACGCCGAACGCTTTGCACCAGATGACGACACTCTGATGGGCACCAAGCGTCGTCCCCGCCGGAATGGCATACTTTTGGCTGCCGGCAAAGCTGCGTAAGCGGCCGAGGTCGATGATGTCGGTTCCAACGTCGGGGCTCGATTTGATGCCGGTCTTCGGCACCAGATAGACGTGATAGGCGGGGCCGGGGCCGACTTCGAAGTCAGGTTCGAGAAATACGGTTTTCTCGTACACGCTCACGCCGCCCTTGCCGTAGTGGACCGGGTCGCTCGGGTCGGCATGAATGAACTGGCCTTTGGCCAGGACGCGCGTGCGTTCGTCAGGCGCTAGGCTCTCCGTTGCCGGAGGCGGCGCGAAGACAAACGGAAACACCAGCAAGCCGATCGCCAATCCGACCGCCGTTCCGAGCAGCGCACCAAGAATGAACGCGATGATCGAGCGTCGCATCTGGTTCTCCTGCCTGGATGTGCGCTCGACCTAGAGCCAGGGTCGCGTGGCGCTCGTCGCGTTTTCGTACTCGGTTATGACGGACACCTTTTCGAGTGTCAGGCCGATGTTATCAAGGCCGTTCAACAGGCAGTGCTTGCGGAACGGATCGATCTCGAACTTGATGGTGCCGCCATCGGGATCACGGATCTCCTGCTTCTCAAGATCGATGGTGAGCGTCGCATTGGCGCCGCGCCCGGCGTCATCCATAAGCTTATCGACGTCACCCTGCGGCAGCTTGATCGGCAAAATGCCGTTCTGGAAGCAGTTGTTATAGAAGATGTCGGCGAAGTCGGGCGCGATCACGCAACGGATGCCGAAGTCGAGCAGCGCCCAGGGCGCGTGCTCGCGGCTGGAGCCGCAGCCGAAATTCTCGCCCGTGACCAGAATTGTCGCCGTGCGGTACTGCGGCTTGTTGAGCACGAAGTCGGCGACCTCCTTGCCGGTGTCCGGATCGAAGCGCATTTCGTAGAACAGCGACTTGCCGAGCCCGGTGCGCTTGATCGTTTTCAAGAACTGCTTGGGGATGATCATGTCGGTGTCGATGTTGCGCAACGGCAGCGGCGCGGCGACTCCGGTCAGAACCGTAAACTTGTCCATTCAATCTCCTTAGCGGGTGAGGCCGCGTTACGTGCGAAGCTCGTCCGCGAGTGCCCGGAAATACCCTTCCGCCGCGGCGAGCCGACGAGCATGGCGAAAGGCGCCGCGCTCGCTTATCGCTGCTTCAAGCTCGAAAGGTTCCAGCGTTTCCAGCCGTCGTTTAACGCCAGCCCGCTTGCGGCCGTCAAGGTGCGGTTCGAGGGCCGACAGGATCGTCTCCACGTAGCCGGACACGCGACCCAGCTCGCGCGTCGCCGTCAGCAGGGCCGAGCGGTCGCGCGGGGCGCATTCCAAAAGTGCGATGGCGCAGGCGGCGCGGGCCAGCGTTGCGGCCACTTCCTCGGCGTAGAGCGCGACCTTGTCACGTCGACCACTGTCGAGCAGGGTCAGTTCTCCGGCCCAGCGGAAAACGGTTTCGGCCAGCAAAATCAAATTCTTGGCGTAATCGGATATACGCATGGCACCGGGCGCGTTATTTCAACCGGCAGCCATTTTACGATCGCCCAGATGGGCGGGGATTAGTTTATTTTTGTCATTTTTATCAGCGTGTTATGCTATCGGACGCCCGGGTCGGCATAGCATTTGCGCATGTATTCGCAGCGGTAAGACCCTGAGAAGTGCATACTGTCGCCCTTCGACGGCGAGATGAAGCTGCAGACCTCTTCGAGCCCCTCTGCTGTCAGCCAGCCCTGACGGCGGCCGCGCTGGACGGCGAAGCAGTCAGCAGTCTCTTCATCAGGTCCGCGGAACTGGTGGCCACATTCGTGGGCGTAGATCCAGAATTTCACCGGTTTCGAGACGCGGTCGAGCAGGCGCGGGTTCATAATCAAGAAGCCAGGATAGGCGGCGCCATAGTCGTCGAGCGTGTTGTCGATCACGGTCGGGCGCTGACCGCATTGCTGGCGTGCGCCATCGAGCACGAATTCGCCCGGCGCCAGGACCTGGGCGTCGCCTCCGACATGGCTGATGTATTCATCTGGAGTTGGTGGGGGGTCTGCAAGCGCGGGGCGCGCGGACATGCCTGCGGCAAGCGCTGCACCAATGGCGATCGATACGGCCACGCGGGCACGGAAGTACCGCATCATCATGGACGTCAGCGTAGCCAAGAACTCCCCCGCACAAAACCCCGTTATGTCCCCGTAGCGCCTGCAAAAAAAGCTTTAGGCGCCGAATGTTACCGTTGTGTTGTGGCACAGCATCCCCGGCCGCGCCAGCCCCGTCCCTGGGTCAGGCGGTCGCCTCCGCCTCTACCGCTTCCATATCGTCATCGGAAAAGCCGAAATGATGGCCGATCTCGTGGATCAGAACGTGGGCGATCAGGTGTCCCAGTTCCTCCTCACCGTCGGCCCACTCGTCCAGGATCGGGCGGCGGTAGAGGAAGACCATGTCGGGCTCACGGGGGAGGTCCGCAAGGCTTTGGCGGTCGACGCTCACGCCTTGATAGAGGCCGGTCAGGTCGAAAGGGTCCTCGATGCCGAGCGAATTCAAGACATCGTCTGTCGCGAAGTCTTCGACACGGATCACAAGGTCGCCGGCCATACGTCGAAACTCGACGGGAATTTTTTCCCAGGCGGCGATTGCCATGGCTTCAAACTTCGCAAGGTTCGGGGCCGTTGCCGTATTCCAGTCGACTGTCATGCCCGTCCCGCTTCCCGCTCGTTGTCTGGCGGTGAGATAAGCGCTCGTGCGCAGAGTTGCAAAGCATTGCCGTCGCGAGACGCGCCACGCGTTAGGTGTCCGCTAACGATGTTTTGTGGGAAAGCAGGCGGCACAATCATGTATTCGCGATCCACGCCTACATAGAGGGCATGTCGACAGATCTCACCCGTCTCACTCCCGATTTGCGCAAGGCGGTTTCGGGGGAGCTGATGAGCGGCGAACGAGTTCTCTACGCCGGCATGCCGGATTGGCGCAGCGAGGGGGGAAAGCTTGCCGTAACTTTTGCGTTCGGCTTTTTCTGGTCGATGCTGGCGTTTCCGGTCGCATTCTTCGTCTGGGCCGAGGCGCTGGGCTTTCGGCCCGCGCAAGCCGGACAAGCGATGGGCCAGGGGCTCGCCATCTTCTTTTCCATCTTCATGATTCCGTTTGTGGTGATTGGCGCGGTATTGTTGGCGGCACCCTTCATTGCCGCGTTTAGGACGAGCCGTACAGCGCACGTCGTTACCGACAAACGCTTGTTGAGCGTAATTCGCGCAAAGCGCACCGCGGTCGAAAGCATCAAGGTCGACGTGGTGAAATTCCTGACCAGGCGCGACGGTAGGGCGGGACGCGGTTCCCTTTCGATCGGCTATGGGATCGAGCAGGATTCTGACGGCGACACGCGGGCGCTGACGTTGGACTGGCCCGGGATCTGCGACGTTAAACGTGCCGAGGCCGCGATCCGTTCGGTCGCCGGCTGGGCGCGCTGAGCTTTGTCATAAGCCGATAGCGAGCATATGGGGCAGGTGTGACGCGATGTCGTCGCGCGGGTGGGATCGATCATGCCCATCTGCACGTTAGCGTTCCTGCGCCGCGCATTCAGCATGTCGACGCAACCTATAAAAAAATCGAGGTAAATTCCGTGTCACATGCTCTCGCTCAAAGCGTCGAATTCGCACCGCGCCAACTCAGCGTCTTCTCGGGTACTGCAAAGTTTCCTTTCGAAATTCGGGTTCTCCATCGGGACGCCGACAAGTCCGACGTCTTTGCGCTGCGCCACCGCGCGTACGTCGCCAGCGGGATCAAGATGACCGAGGGCGCGACGCTTTTCAGCGACGACATCGACGGCTCGCCTCACTGCATCATCATGCTGGCCTACGACGGAGCGCGCTGCGTCGGCACCGTTCGGGCAAACTTCAGCCACCCATGGCAGCCCGTATCGACGCTTGCCTGTGCGCCGTATTTCCCGGCGCTCGATGACGTCAAAGCAAGTGCAAGCGGTGCGCTGATCGAAGTTGGCCGGATGGCGATCGAGCCCGGCATCTCGAACACGTCCTACCGCACGACGTTATACGCCGCGCTGGTCAGGGCCGGCTACCTTACGGCGCTGGGGGTCGACGCGTAGGACGGAATGGTTAGGAGCAAGGTGGGAGGGGGAGGGTTTT
>CADECN010000240.1 GCA_902825785.1 uncultured Hyphomicrobium sp.
GGTTCGCATCCCGCGGGCCGGCCGCAGTGATGTTTGGCGGAGATCTGCACCTCCGAGACCGGAATTGAAATGTTGACCATGGACACGCCGGTCGCAATCGCGGCGTCGACGTCCTCCTGGCGCATACGGCACCAGGCTATGGCTCGCAGCGGCAGGTCGGCTTCGACGATGGCGCGGATCGCCTCGATCTCTTCGAGCCCCATGGCCGGCGTGCCGACTTCGGCTTCCGTTATGCCGGCGCTCGCGAGCGCGCGCGCGATCTGAACTTTTTCTTCGCTGGTGAAGGCAACGCCTGGTGCCTGCTCGCCATCACGGAGCGTGGTGTCGTTGAGAACGACGTTATTGCGTCTCAGCGCCGGGCCGCCTGCGTCTTTGCCAGTGCTTTTCGTTACTTGCATTTGCGAGCCTCACCCAAGCCTCGGCGCCCCACGTCAGGTGCGATTTACTTATTGGATCAGGAACGGTTCAAGGTGAGAAGAAATAACGGGCCCGATTATCCCTAGACTATGTTCTTTGGGACCCAGGGTCGGGAAATATTCCCGCTCGTGCTAGTCGAAGCGAACGTCTCCGACAACTTGAATTAGCGTTTTGCAAACGGCTGCTGTGCACAATGCGAGATTCGTTTGACGGAGCAGAGCCGTGGCGAGCGAACTTGTGGCCGGCGGACGGCGGGCGATGTGGGCCATCGACGGCAGTGGCGATAACCGGCGGCTGGTGTTCGGCGCGCACGCCATCGCGTTTGCCGATATCGCGAGCGTTCGCGCCGAGGAGGTTCGGGATCGTCCGGTCGCCGGCCTCATCCTGGCGGCTATTCTTTTCGTTGCCGCAGCTGCTGTCATCGCCTTCGGCGTGTTCGAGGCCGATCTGCGCACTCGCTTTCTGATCGGCACCGTGCTGCTTGGCTTCTTCGGCGTCGTTGGTCTGGTCGAAGCGTCTGCCATTCGCCGGCAGCGGCTGTTCGAGGTGACCTTCGGCCTGCGCTCGGGTGGAACGGCGCGCTTTGCCAGCGCGGACCGGGGCGAAATCGAGGCAATTCTGGCGCGTCTGCGGGCCGACACCTAGATCGCGCAGTCGCACTTGCCTTTGCGGCGATGGTGGCTAGGGTGCGCGGCCTGAACGGCCCCAGAACGGCCTGTGCGGCCGCACGCAATCCGAGACAGACATGACACCGCGCGTCCGCTTCGCGCCGAGCCCGACCGGCCGGCTTCACATTGGCAACATCCGCACCGCCGTCTTGAACTGGCTGTTCGCGCGCAAGCACGGCGGCAGCTTCATGCTGCGGCTCGACGATACCGACCTCGTGCGTTCGACGGAGGAATTCGCCGCCGCCATCCGGACCGACCTCGAATGGCTGGGGCTTGGCTGGGACAGCGAGGAACGGCAGTCGCTGCGAACCGACCGTTACGATGCGGCGGCCGCAAAGCTCAAGGCGGCGGGCCTTCTCTATCCCTGCTTCGAGACGGAAGAGGAACTGGACCGGCGGCGCAAGCGGCAGCTCGCCATGCACAAGCCGCCAATCTACGACCGCGCCGCATTGAAGCTTTCGGCGGACGAAGTTGCGGACAAGATCGCGGGCGGTGCGCAGCCCTATTGGCGCTTTCGCCTGCCCAACAGCGATGGTCCGCGCTCGCTCGCGCCGGAACACGCGGCTTGCACCTGGGCAGACCTCATTCACGGCTACAAGACGGTCGATCTCGGATCGCTGTCCGATCCGGTGCTGATCCGCGCCGACGGAAGTTATCTCTACACCTTCACCAGTGTGGTCGACGATATCGAGTTCGGCATCACGCATATCGTGCGCGGCGAAGACCATGTGACCAACACGGGCGTGCAGATCGCCATCTTCGAAGCGCTGGGCGGCACCGCACCGGCGTTCGGTCATCATAGCCTGCTGGTCGGCGGGGATGGTCAGGCGCTATCGAAGCGGCTGGGCGCGCTGTCGGTGCAGAGCTTCCGCGATGAAGGCTTCGAGCCGATGGCGGTGCTGAGCCACGCCGCGCTGGTCGGCACGGCGTATGCGATAGAGCCGCACGCCAAGCGCGAAGATCTCATTGCGATGCTCGACTTCGACAAGATTTCGACCGCGCCGGCGCGCTTCGACGTCGACGACCTCAAAGGCCTCAACGCCAAGCTTCTGCACATGCTCGACTACGATGCCGTCGCGGATCGGCTTGCGGCGCTCGGTGTCGGCGGCGGGGATGCCTTCTGGCAGGCGGTGCGCGGCAATCTCACGGTCCTGTCGGATGCGGCGCACTGGTGGCGCGCCGCGACCGGCGACGTCGCGACCAAGATCGAAGACGCCGCACTGTGCGCCAAGGCAGCCGAGCTGCTGCCGCCGGAGCCGTGGAGCGAGGCAACCTGGGGTGAATGGACGGCGGCGATCAAAGCCGCCACCGGCGCCAAGGGCCGCGCGCTGTTCCATCCGCTGCGGCTGGCGCTGACGGGGGAAGAGGCGGGGCCCGAACTCAAGACGCTGCTGCCCTTCATCGGGCGCGAGCGGGCGCTGGCACGGCTCACGCGCGGCTGATTACCCGACAATTTTCAAGCTCGATTTACTGTGGCGCCCAGCCGTCGTCGACGGGAGCCTCAGCGGGCCCGGGTTCTTGCTCCGGCGCTGGCGGCGCTACAGCGGGCGGAATTGTTGAACCTGTGGTCAAGCCGGCGTCTGCCGGACCCTCGGCACGGCGTGCCGGAAACGCTGACGCTTTAGCAGCTCCGCCGGCGCCCGTGGCGTCTGCTTTCTTGTCGCCGCCTTCGGGCAGGTACTCGGCGGTTTTGCACGAGCAGCCGTTGACGTATTCCTTGCGGTAGCGGAAGGCGACCTTCAGTTTCGTGTAGGCTTCCTGCGTGCTTAGCGCGACCGACTGGTCGACGGAACCGCCGGGGTTGGCGTAGTAATACAACTCGGTCGGCGCGGCGCATTTGGACGTACACACCTCGGCGTCCTGCGCGAAGTGGCTCGGCAACGTCGAGAAGCTGACCGGAAAATAATAGCCGTCGCACAGGCGGACGCAGATCGTCCGATAGGTCGCAACACCGTTCATGCCCTGCGGATTCCAGGTGTTGCCAGTGACGGATTCTTCGTCCTGCCAGAAGCCGGTGTCGCGGCGGCGCGCCTGATCGGCGTAGTTGGCGCCGCAGTTGTTGCGGGCCAGCTCGCGGATGATGTCGTCCTGATAGGAGCGGCCGGCGGAGTTCGCGATATCCTGGCGTTGCGCTTCGAGTTCGGCGAGCCGGCGCTTTGCGACCTCGACCTCGCGCGACAGCGTCTTGCACTGGGGCGTGTTGCGGAACGTCTTGGCGAACAGGAAGTATTCGTAGCAGCTGCGGTCGAGCTTGCTGGCGCCGACATTGTACGTGCGGTCGACGGTCCGTAGTTCGGCCTCGATCTGCGGAAGCAGGTTGCGGCCCTGGTTGCCCTTTTGCGATTCCTGCACGAGGCGCTGTTCGAGCTGGAGGCAGATCGGGTTTCTGGTCGACCAGGTGTTGACACCCTGTGCGCCTGGCGCGCCCGATACTCCCGGCGCACCTGGTACTCCTGGCGCTCCGGGCGTGCCCGGCACGGGCGCCGGAACGGCGTCCGGGCGATAAACCGGTTCACGCGGTACGGGTGGGCGTTCCGGCTCGTCATTGCCGAACGGCCACCAGCCCTGCGCTGTTGCCGCCGTCGCAGCCAGCATCAGGCCCGCAACCGCCATCAGTACCGCGCGTGCGCGGCGGCCGGTCGCGCTATGGCCGGTCGGTGAATGGCGGAGATGGGCCGGGTCGTTCGTCATCTGCTCCGTGCAGAACAAAAGGCGTGCGCCTGTGGGTGTGACCCAGCCGGCGATGGTTCTAGCAATGGCTAAAGCAGGGTTCGTCTATGCGGTCAATGCGGAGCAAATGCGACGGAGCAACTTTTCCAAGGTCTTTCAGCGTCTTGTGCGAAAGGTCAGGGATTTGCGAAAGTCGCCCGTGGCTCGGCCTGCGCTTCCCGTCTAATGCATAGCGGAAACGTGCGGCGGCAGCCGGCGGATTGCATTTGCGGGGACCACCTTGGCGCTCGAACTCTACAACACGCTGACGCGGACGAAGACGCTATTCAAGCCGATCGATGCCGGCAACGTGCGCATGTATGCCTGCGGCCCGACAGTCTACGACTTCGCCCACATCGGGAACGCGCGCCCGGCCATCGTGTTCGACGTGCTGTTCCGGCTGCTGCGCCACGTCTACGGCGAACGCCATGTCACCTACGTCCGCAACATCACGGACGTCGACGACAAGATCAACGCGCGCGCGCTGCGCGATTTCCCCGACCTGCCGCTGAATGATGCCATCCGCCACGTCACGGAAAAGACAACCGCGCAGTATCACGCCGACGTCGCCGCGCTCGGTTGCCTGCCGCCGACGGTTGAGCCGCGCGCCACCGATAACATCGCGCAGATGATCGACATCATTGCCGCGCTGCTGAAGGGCGGGCACGCCTACGAGGCGGCGGGCGAAGTGCTGTTCGATACCCGCTCGATGCCGGATTACGGCGCGCTGTCGCGGCGCAACCTTGAAGAGCAGCAGGCGGGGGCGCGGGTCGAGGTCGAGGCGCACAAGAAGAACGCGGCCGACTTCGTGCTGTGGAAGCAGTCGAGCCCGGAGGAACCCGGCTGGGACAGCCCGTGGGGACGCGGGCGGCCCGGCTGGCACATCGAGTGCTCGGCCATGAGCAAGCGCTATCTGGGCGAGGTCTTCGACATTCACGGCGGCGGGCTCGACCTCATCTTTCCGCACCACGAGAACGAGATCGCGCAGTCGCGCTGCGCCTTCCACACGCCGGTGATGGCGAACGTCTGGATGCACAACGGCTTCCTGCAGGTGGAAGGCGAGAAGATGTCGAAAT
>CADECN010000241.1 GCA_902825785.1 uncultured Hyphomicrobium sp.
GTAGATCGACCCGAACGACCGCGCACATGCGTCGAGTGACTGGATGACCTCGTACCCGTCGCCGCCGCCAACCCGCGCGCTGTTGTTTTCGAGTACGAGCGGTTCGGGCGCACCCAGAGCCAGCGTTACACGAGCCAGGAGCCTCCCAAGTACACCGTGACCGACGATAAGTTCGGGTGGCTCGCCGCCGGATATCGCGTGATAGGCGGTGGCGCAAAGTGCGATCAGGACGCCACGATCGGCCAACGTATCGTGGATGGCGATTGCGCGGTCCGCGCGGACGACGAGGCGCGACGCCGCGCCGCCGAAAAGACCTTTGACGTTGCCGAAGCATTTAGCCCCCGCAACGAATACGCGTTCCCCAATTTGCCTATTGGAGGCAGAGCCCGCGTAGGAAATTCGTCCAACCGTTTCGTATCCCGGTACGAGCGGATACCCCATACCCGGGAAAGGCGGCATGCGGCCCGCCCAGAGCAGCTTTTCAGTGCCGGTGCTGATGCCGGTCCACTCGACGTCGACAACGACGTCGTCATCTGTGGGTGGAATCAAATCAACGCGGTCCAACCTGAGCCGCTCGGGACGTTCGAAAATGACGGCAACAGTGTCCATCCGCCTGACCCGCGGTCACCCCGAGCGATCACGCATTCATCGCGAATGCCGCTCGCCCAATGTCAGATTAAACGGACAGCCTTAAGTGTCAATATAGATTTACACTCATTTGCGCCTGGCGATCATTACATTCGTGCCCAGCACGCGCTGACCCTTGCGGAATTCCACATCACTAAAGCCCGCCGCCAGAGCGAGTTTTTTGTGTTGTTCCGGGGTGCGCGGCGCGCCGCGACCCATGGCGAGGAGGTACATTCCAAAATATGCGGCCGCCATGGCATCGTTGCGCCCGCCTTCTATCATGGGTTCCGCGACCACCATGACGCCGCCAGGCGGCAGCGCGCGATAGGCGGCGGAATAGAGCGTCGAAACCTTGCTATCGTCATGATCGAGCGCGACCCGCACCAATGAGATGACGTCGGCTCCATGCGGCAGCGGTTCCGTGAATATATCGAGAGATGCGATAGTCGATCGCTCCGCAAGTCCGTTTGCGTCGAGGGCTCGCTCGGCGCGGCCCGTAACGGCTGGCAAATCCACAAGCGTAAGTTTGAGCGTCGGTGATTGCCTTGCGGCCATGATCAGAAAAGCGCCTTCGCCTCCGCCCACATCCATGAGCCGCGTGTGTCGAGAAAAATCGTAAGCGTCCAGCACCTCTTCCGCGACGAGCGGTTGAGACGCTGACATGAGCTGGCTGTACTCTCCAACTTGCTGATCGGTCAGCTGTTTTGGGTTGGACGCATCGGCGTATGGCCAGTAGTGACTGAGCTCGGTGCCGCCCTGTTCGCCTCGCAGTAGTGCCACGGGGTCCTTCAGGTCTGCGTAGAGGTGCCGATGGTGTTCGATCATTGCGTTGAGCGACGCGTCGCCCGCAAGCGCCGCGCCGAATGGGCCAAGTCCGTAACGTCCACTGCCGCGCCTCTCGACAAGATCCAACGCGGCGGCGGCGGTTAACAGGCGCTCGCACGCTTCGGGTTTCAAGCCGAGCTTTTGTGCGAGGGTTGAAGCGTCCTGTGGTCCGTTGAGCAATTTGTCGAACACGCGAAGTTCCACGCATGCATACAAGATTTGAGAGTAGACGAATCCGGCGCAGATATCGAAGAGGCCAGCGGCCCGCCTTCGTGCGATGTGGCGCGTGATCGGTAGCGAAGCGGCGCGCGATTGAAAATCCTTATTGGCCAACACTTTATCGCGAGCCATCAGCAGGCGTTCGCGCCAAATAGCCATCGTCTGACTTCTCCGGCACTCGCCAAAGTTGATGGCCGCCGGCGGGCAGTGTCAGGCGGCGACGAGCGCCAACTCTTTTGGCAAATAAGGTTGCGCCGAGCGGGCGATATGGACGCGGAGCTCGGCTTGGCCTGGACACGCCGGCACGCACTCGACAGCTTCACCAAGTAGCCGCTTTAAACGCTGGATTGCGCCGTCGAGTCCCAATGCGTCTGCCGCGTTTGGCTTTCCGCGATCGGCATCTCGATTGGCAGGTTTTCCCCTAATTGCGGGATCGGCGACCATGTCGCAAATGTCGTCGGCTATTTGGTAGGCTTCGCCAAGCTTTTCGCCGAGCGTCCGCCAAAGATCGCATTGTCCACCGCCGGAAAGCGCCCCAGCCGTTGTTGCCGCGGCGAAGAGCGAGCCCGTTTTGGCCCGGTGGTATTCCGCGAGGGGGACAGTCTCTTCGCATTCCCAGGCTTGACCGGAGATAATCCCGCTCGGGCTTCCAACGGACGATCCGACAATCGATAGCAGTCGGGCGGCGCGGACTGGCTCCGAGGGGATGCAGCGCCCCAGCAACTCAAACGCGGCGACAATGAGTGCATCGCCCGTCAGGAGCGCTACCGGCTCCCCGAAGTTTTGGTGAACCGAAGGACGCCCGCGCCGCAGCTCGGCATTGTCGAAGCACGGCATGTCGTCATGAACGAGCGATGCGCAGTGGAGGAGTTCGATTGCGGCAGCCGCACTATCCGCAAGCAAAGGAAATTCATCGCCGCATGCAGTTGCAACAGCTAAACAGAGCCGCGGCCTAACCCGCGCGCCGCCAGGAAAAACGGCGTACGAAAGCGCCGCGGCAAGTTGCTTGGGACATCCGGAACTAGTTGCTCGGGTAACAGTGGCGTCAAGCGCGAGTTCGATGCGTTGACTAATGTCCATGACCGCTCCCCGAACAACGCAAATCAAATAGACCAGCTGCCGGCGAATGTCAATCAATATGGACATAATGTAGTGTAAATATAATTTGGAAGAGAGGTGTTGTGTCGGAGCGGAGGCCAATTGTTGTTATCGGGGCGGGTGTCGGCGGCCTCGCTGCTGCACTCGATTTGGCAGTTGCGGGCTTTCAGGTAACTGTCATCGAGCGCGAAAGTGCGCCGGGCGGAAAAATTCGCGCGCTCAATGTTGGGGGTCGCATGATCGACGCCGGCCCAACAGTATTCACGATGCGATGGGTCTTCGAATCCCTATTCGCGAACGCAGGCGCCCATTTTGCCGATGCGGTCCGCTTGCGCCTTCCGCAAGTTCTTGCGCGCCATGCGTGGGACGGCGAGGCGCGATTGGATCTGTTCTCCGAAGTCGAACGGTCAGTGGAAGCAATATCGGAGTTGTCGGGACCGGCCGAGGGTCGGCGTTATAGAACATTCTCGGAAGACACCAAGAAGACCTACGAAACGTTGGAAAAGTCTTTCATCCTGGCCGCCGCCCCGACACCCGTGTCGTTGGCGCTCTCTGCAGGAATTCGAGGAATTTCCGAACTTTGGCGGACGTCGCCATTTGCCACAATGTGGCAAGACCTCGGCAGATATTTCCACGACCCCCGGCTCCGCCAGCTGTTCGGGCGGTATGCGACCTACTGCGGATCATCCCCATTCGAATGTCCGGCAACGCTCAGTCTCGTCGCGCACGTTGAGCGCTCCGGCGTTTGGCTGGTCGACGGCGGGATGCAGTGCTTGGCGCAGGCATTGGCCGATTTAGCTTCACGGCGGGGCGTCCAATTCCTGTATGGCGCGAATGTAAATTCGATCTGCGTAACTAACGGCCGTGCCACGGGTGTGACGCTCTCGGCGGGCGAGCGATTTGAGGGCGAGGCTGTGGTCGTGAATGCGGATGCCTCGGCTGTTTCGCAGGGGCTGCTAGGGCAAGAGCCGGCCAGGGCTGTGCATCTTGATGCCGGCCAGCGTTCGCTTTCCGCTGTGACGTGGTGCGCGCTCGCTCAAACCGACGGGTTCAAGCTTTCGCGCCATAACGTCTTTTTCTCGCGCGATTATCACGCGGAGTTTGACGATATTTTCAGCCGATCCCGGGTGCCGAATGAACCCACGGTATACGTCTGCGCTCAGGATCGCGATGGCGCCGGTCCAAGCAGCGAAGGGCCGGAGAGACTGCTGGTGCTCGTCAACGCGCCGGCGACCGGCGATTCTTATAAATACGATGAGAAGGAGATGCGGCAATGCCAGTCTCGAGCGTTAGGCGTGCTCCGTCGCTGTGGTCTTTCGCTGGTACTGGAAACTCACAATTCGCAAGTGACAACTCCGAACGATTTCGCCCAATTATTTCCGGGGACAGGTGGCGCACTCTACGGCCAGGCTGCACACGGCTGGCGAGCTTCTTTCACTCGTCCAACAGCGCGAACGAAGTTGGCGGGGCTGTATCTTGCGGGGGGCAGCGTGCATCCGGGACCGGGAGTACCCATGGCGACCTTGTCCGGTCGTCTGGCGGCAGCACAACTGATCGAGGATTTGCGTTCGACGGGAGTGTGACGGATAGCGGTTATGTGTGGTGGTACCTCGATGCCATTAGCGACGACCAGAACAACGCAATCACGATCATAGCGTTCATAGGGAGCGTTTTTTCGCCCTACTACGCTTTGGCGCGAGCACGAGGCAGGGGCAATCCGCATAACCATTGCGCAATCAATGTTGCGCTTTACGGTCAACATAACCGCTGGGCGCTGACCGAGCGGACGCAGCAAGACCTCGTGAGGTCAAAAAGCGCGTTGGAAATCGGCCCAAGTTCACTGCGATGGGACGGCGAGTGCCTGAATATCGCGGTCAACGAGTGTACGGCCCCAATTCCTTCGTCGTTGCGAGGGAAGGTCCGAGTCACGCCAAGCGCTCTTTCCGGTCTGCGATTTCCGCTCGACGCCGATGAGAAACACCACTGGGCTCCGCTTTCTCCCCAGGCAAGGGTCGAGGTTTCCTTCGATTCACCAGCGCTCGCATGGCACGGGACGGGTTATCTCGACACAAATTCC
>CADECN010000242.1 GCA_902825785.1 uncultured Hyphomicrobium sp.
GAGGCGCGCAAGGCGTGTTGCGAGATTCGTAAGGTGCGGCCGCTCAACCGCGCACTCGAAGGGGCGAGCGGTTGGATCACGGGCTTGCGGCGCGAGCAGTCGGCAGGTCGCCAGCATGTACCCTTCGCGGCGTGGGATGCGGCTGCAGGCCTCATCAAGATCAACCCCATCGCGGACTGGACGCTGAGTACGGTCGAGGACTACATCGCGGCCAACAAGGTGCCGATAAACGCGCTGCACACAAAAGGCTTTCCCTCAATCGGGTGCCAGCCGTGCACGCGCGCGATCAAGCCGGGCGAGGACGTGCGCGCCGGCCGCTGGTGGTGGGAAAACGAGAACGGCAAAGAGTGCGGCCTGCACACGCAGAACAGCGCGCAGGGCGGCAACGACAAGCAGGAAGGGCGCGCGGCATGACCGCACAATATTCCCACTTAGACATGCTCGAAGCGGAGAGCATTCACATCTTCCGCGAGACGGCGGCGCAGTTTCGCAAGCCGGTGATGCTCTATTCGATCGGCAAGGATTCGACCGTCTTGCTGCATCTGGCGCGCAAGGCGTTCTATCCGCAGCCTATCCCCTTCCCGCTGCTGCACGTCGATACGACGTGGAAGTTCCGCGAGATGATCGCGTTCCGCGACAAGACCGCCAAGGACCTCGAACTCGACCTCATCGTTCACATCAACGAGGACGGCGTTAAGCGCGGCATCAACCCGATCGATCACGCGCCTTCGATCCACACCGATGTGATGAAGACGCAAGCGTTGAAGCAGGCGCTCGACAAATACGGTTTCGATGCC
Organism: uncultured Hyphomicrobium sp.; assembly: GCA_902825785.1. Taxonomy (GTDB): domain Bacteria; phylum Pseudomonadota; class Alphaproteobacteria; order Rhizobiales; family Hyphomicrobiaceae; genus Hyphomicrobium_B. Next base: position 798 of record CADECN010000242.1, read on the forward strand.
GCTTTCGGCGGGGCGCGGCGCGACGAGGAAGCAAGCCGCGCGAAGGAGCGCGTGTTCTCATTCCGCGCCGCTGGTCATCGCTGGGACCCCCGACGGCAACGGCCCGAGATGTGGCAGTTGCTCAACGGCCGGCTCGGCACGGGCGAAACCGTGCGCGTTTTCCCGATGTCGAATTGGACAGAGAAGGATGTCTGGCGCTACGTGCTGCGCGAGAAGCTCGATGTCGTGCCTTTGTATTTCGCCGCCGAGCGCCCAACGATCGTGCGCAACGGTCAGCTGCTCATGGTCGATGACGACCGGCTGAAGCACAAGGACGGCGAGGAGATCAAGATGCGGCGCATCCGCTTCCGGACGCTCGGATGCTACCCACTCACTGCTGCGATCGAATCCGATGCGTCGACGATCGAAGAGGTCGTGGACGAGACGCTCAACGCGCAGACGTCCGAGCGTCAGGGCCGCCTTATCGACCATGACCAGGCCGGCGCCATGGAGAAGAAGAAGCAAGAGGGCTATTTCTGATGACCGTACAGGCCCTCCGCAAAAGCGACGTCGAGGCCGCCGCATCCTCCGCGCCAGTCTCCTCTCAATCTGAGCCTGGACATCTGGTGCGCGAGCTGAACGGCATCGTGCACCTGCTCACCTGCGGCTCCGTCGATGACGGCAAGTCGACGCTGATCGGCCGGCTGCTGTGGGATGCCTCCGACCTATATGAGGATCAGCGCGAGACCGTGCGTCGTTCCGGGCGCAAGGCCGCGCACACGGATCTGCCCGATTTCTCCATGCTGCTTGACGGCCTTGTCGCCGAACGCGAGCAGGGCATCACCATCGATATCGCGTGGAAGTATTTCGATACCGAGACGCGCCGCTTCGTCATTATCGATTCCCCGGGCCACGAACAGTACACGCGCAACATGGCGTCGGGCGCCTCGCACGCGGACGTTGCGATCCTGCTGGTCGACGCCCGCTCAGGCGTGAAGAAGCAGACCAAGCGCCATGCCGCCATTCTTGATCTCGTCGGCGTGAAGCGCGTCGTTCTCGCGGTCAACAAGATGGACCTCGTCGGCTGGTCTGAAGACGTCTACCGCAAGATCGAGCAGGACTTCCGCACGCTATGCTGGAAGTTCAATTTCTGGGAGGCGACCTCCATTCCGCTTTCCGCGGTGTTCGGTGACAACGTCGCGCAAGCATCTCAGAACATGGCCTGGTACACAGGCCCGACGCTGATCGAGCATCTTGAAAGCGTGCCGGTGCGCCAAGCGCAGGCGAGTTCGGTATTCCGGCTGCCGGTACAGACCGTACTGCGCGACGGCCACGATTTCCGCGGGCTTGCCGGCACCATCACTTCCGGTTCGGTCAAGGTCGGCGACGTGGTGGTCGACGCCTTGAGCAATGCCAGCGGCAAGGTCACGCGCATCGCGACGATGGACGGCGACCTCGAAACGGCCAAGGTCGGGCAGGCCGTCGCACTGCAGCTCGATGTCGATGTCGACATCTCGCGCGGCGCGGTGCTGTCGACGACAGAAATGCGCCCCGTTGCCGCCCAAACGGTCGAAGCCCGCTTCGTGTGGCTGTCGGAGGATGCCTTTAGCCCGACGGCCGGCTATCTCCTGCGTACCGTGACCGATCTGGTGCCGGTCTCCAACATCGAGATCAAGGCGCTGCTCGATCTCGAAACGATGGCCTCGCAGCCGGCGCGCGGCTGCGCCGCGAACGACATTGCGATTGCGAAGATTTCGCTGGGGCGCGCGTCCTCCGTCGACGTGTTCAGCGAAATTCCCGACACCGGAACGCTGCTTCTCGTCGACTCGGTCACCGGTGCGACCGTTGCGGGCGGGATCGCGACGGCTGTCAACGCGAGAGCGGAAGAACCTCTCGAAGGGCACTTCGTGTTGCGCCGCGACATGCTCGCTAACGGCATCAACCGCGACCTTTCGATGAGTTCCAAGGATCGCGAAGAGTTCATGAGACGCGCGAACGAAGTGGCGATCATTCTGCGCGCCGCGGGCGTCTCGGTCGCGATCGAACCGCCGCCTCCGCTCGACGACGGGATGGACCCCGGCCTCTAATTCCCTCAGTATCCCCCTGATCGGGCGCGGGGCTTAGCGCGTCCGGACCCTCCAATATTGCAGACAGGCACACGGCGAAAAGCGCATGTGGGAAGAAGTTTTGACGTTCGCCGCGGTCGGCTTTGCCGCCCAGCTCGTCGATGGCGCCATCGGCATGGCCTACGGCGTCACGTCGTCGTCCGTTCTGCTCAGCCTCGGCGTGCCGCCGGCGACGACAAGTGCCTGCGTGCACGCCGCTGAGACATTCACGACCGCTGCGTCGGGGGTATCTCATTGGCGGTTCGGAAACATCGACTTCCGGCTGCTGCGCCGCCTCGCGATTCCGGGCATGATCGGCGGGGCCGCCGGCGCCTATCTTCTCACCAACCTCGATGGCGCGCTCATCAAGCCCTACATTTCGGCCTACCTGCTCGTGATCGGCGTCTACATCCTTATTCGGGCGCTGCGTGGCGTGAAGGAGCGCACGGACGAGCCCAAGCACGTCGCGCCCTTGGGGCTCTTCGGCGGCTTCGTGGATTCGATCGGGGGCGGCGGCTGGGGCCCAATCGTCACGACGTCACTAATTGGTCAGGGCACTACGCCGCGCATCGTGATCGGCACGGTCAGCCTTGCGGAGTTTTTCGTCACCGCAACGATCTCGGCGACCTTCCTTTTTACGATCGGGCTCGATCTGTTCCCGATCATTCTCGGCCTCGTCATCGGCGGCGTTCTCGCGGCACCGCTTGCCGCGTTCGTGGCGCGCCACCTGCCGGCGAAGGTCATCATGCTGATGGTCGGAACCGTCATCGTGGGGCTCAGCCTGCGCACCATCATCATGTCGCTCTAGCCGCGGCTCAGGGTGGCCGATCGGCGGCCCGTGCAGCGTCCGTTATTGCAGAAGCGGCCGTTCTGAACTACGCCCAACCGTCAATCCGCGAGACCCAAGATCAAATGCCCGAAATCGACCTGCAGCATCTCTGGCCGATGATCGTTTCGGGCGGCTTCATCGTCGGGCTGCTCGTCGGCATGACGGGCGTCGGTGCCGGCTCGCTGATGACGCCGTTCCTCATTTCCAACATCGGCGTCGCGCCCTCGCTCGCTGTCGGGACGGACCTGCTTTTTGCGTCGATCACGAAGGCGTCGGCATCCCTGCCCCATCATAGATTCGGCAACGTAAGCTGGCGGCTGGTCGCATGGCTGGCGGCCGGCAGCATACCCGGCGCGCTGACAATGCTTGGGATCCTCAAGATCTTCGATCCCGATACGACCGCCATGGCATTGCTGATCAAGCAGGCTCTGATCGCGGCACTCGTCGTCAGTTCGTTCGCCATCGTCGTCTACCCAATCCTTACGGGACGCAGGTCAGTGGAGAACAGCGATCAGGACGCTCCCATTCGAAAGGCGCCGACGATCGTGCTCGGGTTCGTTATCGGGGCCATCGTCACGCTGACCTCGGTCGGCGCCGGCGCAATCGGTGTCGTTATTTTGACGCTGCTCTATCCGACGCTCAGGACGCGGCGGCTGGTTGGCACCGACGTCGTCCATGCGGTGCCGCTGACCCTGATCTCGGGCCTTGGGCACTTGAGCATGGGCAACGTCAACCTGGGCCTGCTGGCGGTGCTGCTGGCGGGCTCGATTCCGGGCATCGCGATCGGCTCGCGCTTGACCGGCTTGCTGCCGGACTGGCTGCTGCGGCTGGCGCTTGCAGTCATCCTGTGCTTTGCCGCCTTCCAGCTCTCCAGGAAGCTCTAAGCGCAGCTCAGGTTGCGAGCTTGAGATCGGCGTGGAACTGGTTCGACACCTTCGTCGGCTTCACGTATCCGGCGCGGATGGCGAAATCGCCGAAATGCTCGCCCTTCTTGCGTTCCTTGGCGTAGGCGACGAACAGAGGTTCCAGCAGGCCGACGATTTTCTGCTTGTCGACGTCCTGGGCGAAGAGCTTCGACAGTCGCGAGCCGTCGAAGGCGGCGCCGAGATAGAGGTTGTAGAGGCCGGGGT
>CADECN010000243.1 GCA_902825785.1 uncultured Hyphomicrobium sp.
CGAACACGATGTCGAGCGAGCCGAGGATCGCCGACACGTCAGCCAGCATGTGGCCGCGGTTGAGGAAATCCATTGCCGCCAAATGCGGGAATCCTGGCGCGCGGATCTTGCAGCGGTACGGCTTGTTGGAGCCGTCAGCCACCAGGTAAACGCCGAACTCGCCCTTCGGCGCCTCGACAGCGGCGTAGATTTCTCCCGCCGGCACGTGGAAGCCTTCGGTGTAGAGCTTGAAGTGATGGATGAGCGCTTCCATCGAGCGCTTCATCTCATCCCGCTTCGGCGGAACAACTTTCTTATCGCTTGCGACGTGCGGCCCCTTGCCTTCCGCAGATTTGAGCTTGACGCAGGCGGCCTTCATGATCCTTACGCTCTCGCGCATCTCCTGCATGCGAATGAGGTAGCGGTCGTAGCAGTCGCCGTTCTTCCCGATCGGAATATCGAAATCGAACTCCGAATAGCATTCGTACGGCTGCGCCTTGCGCAAATCCCACGCCGCACCCGAGCCGCGCACCATCACGCCGGAGAAACCCCACGCGAAAGCATCGTCGAGCGAAACCACGCCGATATCGACGTTGCGCTGCTTGAAGATGCGGTTCTCCGTCAGCAGCTTGTCGATGTCGTCGACGACCTTGAGGAACGGATCGCACCAACCCGCGATGTCGTCGACGAGCTCCTCGGGCAGATCCTGATGCACTCCGCCGATGCGGAAATACTTGGCGTGCATGCGGCTGCCCGATGCCCGCTCGTAAAACACCATCAGCTTTTCGCGCTCTTCAAAACCCCATAGCGGCGGGGTCAGCGCGCCAACGTCCATCGCCTGCGTCGTGACGTTCAGAAGATGCGAAAGGATGCGTCCGATCTCGGAGTAGAGGACCCGAATGAGCTGCGCCCGGTACGGCACCTCGATGCCGAGCAGCCGTTCGGCCGCAAGGCAAAACGCGTGCTCCTGGTTCATCGGAGCGACGTAATCGAGTCGGTCGAAATACCCGATCGCCTGCAGGTAGGTCTTGTGTTCGATCAGCTTTTCGGTGCCGCGATGAAGAAGACCGATGTGCGGGTCGACCCGCTCCACCACTTCGCCGTCGAGTTCCAATACGAGGCGCAGCACGCCATGCGCGGCCGGGTGCTGCGGCCCGAAGTTGATGTTGAAGTTCCGGATCTCGGTTTCCGCCATTGTATCACTCTTTGTCCGATTGGCCGGACACCATCGCGACGAACTCGGCTCCCGTCAGCCGTCTGGTCGTGTTGGTGAAGTCGTAGTAGTCCGGCTTACGGTCGATGAAGATTTCCGTCGTCATTGAAAAACCGGCCAAGTTGTCGACCGTCCCGGCGCTGACGCCGAAGTAGTTGAACGAAGGAGCGGAGAAGAAGAGACGCGTACCGCAGGTCTTGCAGAACTGCCGCTCGGCCCATTCAGAGGATTTGTAGACGGCGACGTTTTCGCCGCCCGTGACCGCAGGAGTGCCCTTCACCTTGATCGAGAGCCCAGGCCCACCGGTCCAGCGGCGGCACATCGTGCAGTGGCAGGCATCGACCTCCGGCTCGGCCGGCTCGAACGTGAATTGCACGGCGCCGCACAGGCATCGTCCATTCAGTGTCCCTGTCATCAGGTTGACCTCCGCATGACGGCGTCGACGCGCGCGCGTTTGGCTTTGTCGTTTACGCGACCTTCGAATTTCTCCCAGTCGACAACCATGCGTTGATGATCGCCTTCGCCGATAAGGTCGAGCCCGTCGTGTGCCTTGACATGAAAATGAATGCGCCGGCCGTCGACCTTCGTGCATTCGGCTTCGACTGTCACCGTCTGGCCCGGCAGCGTCGCCGCCAGGTGCGACACGTCGATGTGCACGCCAAGTGAACCTTCACCCTCTTCCAAATGCGGGGCGAGCACGTGCAGGCACGTCCATTCCATCAGACCGACCATGAATCCAGTCGCGAACACGGTCGGCATTTGCTGGAACTCGTGCGCCTCCGGATAGAGGTGCGGCACGGTTTTGGTTGCGGGAATGCGGAACGAGAACTCCGTCCTGGCGCCCGGCTGCAGAGTTGGCTTCATACCGCTCCGCCTCTCACGACTGGGTAAGACTGCCGAACCAACGGAACAGCCCGTAGGCCGTCGCACCCGCCGACACGAGCCCGGTGAGGAACGATAGCATGCTGGCGCCGTTCGTCTGCCCGATGAGCGGGTAGATCAATTCACCCAGCACAGCAACCGCGAACACGCCGAGCGGAATGGCGATGATCGCATAACCCGACCGGCGGCCGAAATATCCGACGGCCAAGCCGCCAAGTGCTCGCGGCCAATCGATGACCACGGCGACAAGAACGATGACGGCGGCGATGAGTTTGGCGACGGTATCGTCCATCGCGCTCAGCCTTTTCCGCCGGCGGCTTTTTCATCGCCCGGCAGCACGTGGTTCGGTCCTTCCCATGGACTTTCAAAATCGAAGTCGCGGAATTCCTGTGTCAGCCTGACGGGTTCATAAATCACCCGCTTGGCCTCGTCGTCATAGCGGACTTCAACAAACCCGGTGAGCGGGAAGTCCTTGCGCAGCGGATAGCCCTGGAAGCCGTAGTCGGTCAGTAGCCGCCGCAGGTCCGGGTGACCCAGGAAGCGAATGCCGTACATGTCGTAGGCCTCACGCTCATACCAGTCGGCGGCCGGATAGACCGCGATCACGCTCGCCACCGGCGTCGTTTCGTCGGTCGCGATCTTGACCCTCAGCCTTTGGTTGAGCCGCGGCGACAGCAGATGATAGACGACGTCGAATCGCTTCTCGCGCTCCGGATAGTCGACGCCGCAAATATCGATCAGCACCGCGAATTGGCAGTTGGGATCGTCGCGCAGCACTTTCAGCGTTTCGAGAATTCGGTCGGACGCGACCGTAATGGTCACCTCACCGTGTGCGACATGAGCCGGTTGCCCAGCGATCGCGCCAGCTTTCTCACTCAAAGCCGTCAAATCGGACATGCGCCAAATCCCATTGCGTCGCTCCGCCCGCCGGTACGCCGACTTATCTTTCGATCGTGCCAGTGCGCCGGATTTTCCGCTGTAGCAGAAGCACGCCGTAGACCAGAGCCTCCGCCGTCGGCGGACACCCCGGAACGTACACATCGACCGGCACTATGCGGTCGCAGCCTCGCACCACGGCGTACGAATAGTGGTAATAGCCGCCGCCGTTGGCGCACGATCCCATTGAGATGACGTAGCGCGGCTCGGGCATCTGATCGTAGACCTTGCGCAACGCAGGCGCCATCTTGTTCGTAAGCGTGCCGGCGACGATCATGACGTCCGACTGGCGGGGCGACGCGCGTGGCGCAAAACCGAAGCGCTCCAGGTCGTAACGCGGCATCGACGCCTGCATCATTTCCACCGCGCAGCACGCGAGCCCGAACGTCATCCACATGAGCGATCCCGTACGTGCCCAGGTGATGAGGTCGTCCGTGGTTGTGACGAGGAAGCCCTTGTCGGCGAGCTCGTTGTTGACCTCGGTGAAGAAGGGATCGTCGGGCCGAATGATGCCGGAACCGCCGGCGCCCTCGCGCGCCTTGTCGAAGGCGGGGACGAAAAGCCCATCCTCGCTCGCCCGAATCACTCCCATTCGAGCGCACCCTTCTTCCACTCGTAGATGAAGCCGATCGTCAGCACGCCAAGAAACACCATCATCGACCAGAAGCCGAAAGCGCCGACTTCCTTGAACGCCACCGCCCAGGGAAACAGGAACGCGATCTCAAGATCGAAGATGATGAAAAGAATCGAAACGAGATAGAAGCGCACATCGAATTTCATGCGCGCGTCGTCGAAGGCCGCAAAACCGCACTCGTAGGCCGAGACTTTCTCCGGGTCGGGGTTGCTCACCGCGATCAGGAAGGGCGCGATCATCAAGGCTGCGCCAATAGCCAACGCGACGCCGAGAAAGATGACGATTGGCAGGTAGTGCTGGAAAAGATCGACCATTTGAGCCTGTCCGGAATGCTACGGACGCATCAACCATGCTTAACGGTGTTAGCGCATAGCATATTGCAGCGCAATCTTGCCTGTCGTCGCTGCTTGCCGATTGGGCTGTGATCGGAAAGCCGCCGTCAACAGCAATTCCGCATCCCCGAAAGTCGCGCGTTTGACTCTACTCAGGCGGCCCGCATAGCTCGATACGAGCGCGCGGGGGCTCGCACTATGGCAAGGCGCAAAACAGCTTTTGTCCTGGGGATTTCTCTGGTCGCGGCCGGGTGCGCATCGACCGGCCTAGATACGGGGTCGCTCGACCACACGGCGGAAAAGCCGTCGATCGCGTCGAAGTACGCGACAACCTATATGGACTTCAAGCTTGGGGCGACGGCGGACGCCGAGGCAAAGCTTGGTCCGTTGCTCGCCGCGGCCGATAGCCGGACCAACGAGGACTACTATCGTAGCAGGTCGTTCAACCGCCGGGCCGAGTACGCATCGGGCCTTGCTTGGGCGGCGGTGGAACGCGGCGAGATTCTCGATGGCCGCAAGAAGTTCACCGAAGCCGTCGTCCGGCTTGGCCGCGACGAGCAGGAACTCATCTCGTTGACGCGCCAGGACGATGAAAACAAGGAAATGGCCGGCGCCGCCGTCAGCCTCGGTCTGATCGGCCTCGCCGCCGGTATCGACTACAAATCTGCGGAGGCTGGCACCTACCAAGCCGGCACGAGTGCGCTGACAGCCTTGCAGAACAGCGGCGCGGTCCAGCTGCTGACCCAGAATATCGATTCGACCGGCAACCTCGATCTGTTCCTGGGCAAGCAACCGCGCGATACCGACGGCGTTCGCATGATCATCATGCCTGCCCTCAACGGACCAATGTCGCTGATCGGTCC
>CADECN010000244.1 GCA_902825785.1 uncultured Hyphomicrobium sp.
CCTCGACCTTCTCCCCCGGGCGCGTGACACAGGCGTGCTCACCCCAGACCTTGAGCTTGATGCCGTAAGACATTCCATCCCCGCGAACGTCAATTTGACAGGACTAACCCAACGGTTGCTCCAATATTTGGAGCGGGGCGCGGCTGTCTACGCGATTAGAATTCACCTAACTGGCAAGCCCGATTTGCCAGCCGCTTCAAATGATCGAATTTTCCGCCGCCAAATATGCTCCGTCGTCCCACAACAGGCCGACGTCTTCGTTGTACAGGCTGGCCGTCTGCAGCACCGCGAACTGATCGCCGCGAAGGTCCGGCCGTACAAACGCGACATGACCATTTCGCAACAGCAGATCGCGCGCCTTCGGCGGAACCTGGACGACATAGGTTTGCAACTTGCGCAAAAGTTGCCCAGATGAAATCTCCGGTATCCCCAGTTCGTCCACGGCTTTCTTGGCGTGCTGATCGAACGGCACGATCACCGGCTCCATGCCGCTGTCGATCATACGGAAACATTGCGCGGCATCGCGGAATGCGAACTCAGTTCGCAAGGTCTGCGACGGAGACCCGCTAGTTCCAAACTTTTCCAGGATTTTTTTGTCATCGAGCCGATCGCCGAGGCGCCAGTACACTTCCTCGAAGTATTTTTCGACAGCGGGAAGCGAAAGCAGATCGACTTCCGGCCCGTTGGCGCGCGTCAAGTCACCAATCAGTCCCTTGATCTCCTGCGGCGGCGGATAATCCGGGGCGGCGAATATTGTGACGACACTGTCCGCCCGTGGCTTTCTGCCTTCACGATTGCAGCGGCCCGCTGCCTGTACGATCTGGTCGAGCCCAGCCTCCGCTCGCCAGACGCGCGGGAAATCCACGTCCACGCCAGCCTCGATCAAGCTCGTCGCGATGACCCGACAGTGCGAGGAGCCGTCCTTCAGGCGTGATCGCACGTCCGTAAGAATCTGGCGCCGGTGCGCCGCGCACATGCGCGTCGTCAGGTGCACAAGCCCATCAAGTTCCGCCGCCTTTGCTTGCTCGTAAAGCTCCAGCGCATGCTTGCGGCTATTCACGATCACGAGCGCTTGGTGCACGCCGCGCAGGACTGCGACGAGGTCACCGTTGCTCATGTCGCCAGCTCGCACGATGTCGGCGCGTCTCAGCGCCTCAGAAAGAGCGAGCGGATCAGGCGCAAGTTCCCGGCCTGCGAGCGGTAATCCGTCTTTCAGCTTCGTCTCGTCGACGGCAGGTTGAGTCGCAGTGCACAGAACGATCGTACAGCCGTAATTGCGCACGAGCTCGCGCAGGACACGCAAGCAAGGGATCAGCAGCGGTCGCGGAATTGTTTGCGCTTCGTCGAGAATGATGACGCTGCCCGCTATGTTGTGCAGCTTCCGCGCCCGCGACGTTCTCGCTGCAAACAGGCTCTCGAAGAACTGCACGTTGGTCGTCACGACGACCGGTGCCGCCCAGTCCTCTATCGCCAGCTTGAGTTTGTCGCGGCTGTTCCAGTCGCGCTCCCACCTGTCAGTCTTGTCATCGTCGATGGCAGAGTGGTGTTCGAGGATGTACTGTTCGCCGAGCACGTCTTTGAAGATCGCAGCCGTCTGGTCGATGATCGACGTAAAGGGAATAGCGTAAATGATGCGTCGATGACCGTGCACTTTGGCGTGATCCAGCGCGAAACCTAAGGACGCGAGCGTCTTGCCGCCGCCAGTGGGTACCGTAAGCGTGAACAGACCCGGCGTCTCGGCGGCCTTGGCGCGCACGTGCACGAGAATCTTGGCGCGCAATCTGTTGAGCTCGCCAACAACCGGGAAGTCCGACATGTGCGCGTCAAAAGTCGGAATAAGTGTCGCCAGGCTGTCCGGCAGGAAAGGCCATGTGCGATCCTTGTGCCGGCCGTCGAGCTTGCCGTAGAAATCCTCAGTGTCTCGAAAATCCGCATCAACGAGACACGAGAAGATCATTCTCGCCATGAAGGCGAACTGGAACTTCCGTTCTTCTGGATCTGAGGCCGGCGTCCAGCCGCTCGGAAAAAGTTGCCTTGCGTCGATCGGCAATTCGCTTCGCCAGACTTCGTCGGGTACGCGCAATGCATCGCCCTTAAGGTCGTCAATGCGCCGATCGAAGCTGCTGTCTTCCCCGGATCGATTCGGCAGTCCCGCATGGTGGCCGAGGATGCTATAGGCGATGAGCTGCGCCATGAGTTTGTCGTGTGCATTTGTACCGACAAGCTCCAATACAGCTGCGGCTCCAGACGTCGAGTGGTCAACGCGAATGTTTTTGCCCGTCAACTTGATCTGGAACTGCTTGGTATACTTGCCGAGATCATGCAAAAGTCCGGCGACGTAGGCCGCGCGATCAAGGCCGATGGGCTTGGCCCGATCCCTTGCCAGTCGCGCCACGGCGAGAGAGTGCTCTTGCATGGTTTGCCAATCTGATTTGTCGGCAGATCGGCCTGAATGCGCAAAATGCATAGATAGACAATCCTGGAGCCTGGCGCAGCGTTTGCCAACGTTACGATCGGTGCCAGGGTAGCGTTCTGGCATGAGTGGCCCAAGTCCACTTGAAGAGCTACAGCGGTACTGTCCACTGCTTCCGAGAAATGAGGGAAGAAATGTCCGCAATCTCGGCTTCGCATCGATGGAGGACAACGCTGTGAGCGAAGTAGGATGTCCCAGCTGAGTTATTGGCCACAACGTTCATGCCGCGACTCGGACACCGAATGATTTGCCTCACCGAAGTTTCTCGAGCTTCGCAGCCATCTCCACTACGAAAGCAAGCCGTTGGTCGTCGAGGTCTCGGCCAAGCCTGTTCAGCAACCCCTCTAACTCCGCCCTCTTGGCCGAGAGTTGCCTCTTGTCGCCAAGCCCAACGAACAGCTCCGCAAGGTCGATTTCCATGACCTCCGCTGCGGCTGCCAAGGTCTTGAGGCTCGGCACAGTCACACCGCGTTCGATATGGCTTACGGACTCGGTCGCCATATCGAGTTGGCCCGCGAGGTCCTCTTGGGTCAGTCCTTTCGCGAGGCGCGCCGAACGAAACTTGAGCGCGAGGTGTTTGGTGACACGGTCCATACGCTCTGCATGACCGCGGACACCCAATCACGCCATTGAACTCGACCTCGATTTTTATCCACAGACTCGACCAATGATTGGTTTGGTCGTATTGTCGTCGCGCGCTTAATGTCGATCGAGGGGACGAAAGTGGAAACCGCGGGATGGCAGGGAACTCTAGATCAAGCCCTTGATTTCCTGAATAGTGTCGGCTTGCACATCCTTGTGCGGCTGGCACCCTTGATCATCGGCATTTTGCTATTGTTTCTGGCAGTCTGGATCATTCGTCGCCAGGTCCGAAACTACAAACGTCGGATAGCCTCCGGGGCAAAGAAGGCATTCAAGGACGCCGTTAAGCTCGGCGCTCACGCCGCGTCGGGCGCTGCGAATGTCGCGGCAACGGCAGCAAACCAAACCACGACGGCATTCCAGGAATACGCCGTCCCTACTGCGAAGTCTGTTATCAACGCCGCGACGCCGCACGTGCAGGCCGTGACGATCGTAGCCGCCAGAGCCGGAGCGAATCAGGCCAGCGATGTTGTCGCCAAGGCGATGCCGGTTGCGAAAGATCTGGCTGGCGCGGCCTACGGGGTCTCCAAGACGACAGTGACGGCTCTTGGAATATTGGCCCAAGTCAAATCTTCCGAGCTGTTGGATAAGGCCAGAGCCGCGCAAAAAAAGCGCGAAGAGAGCTAGGCCAGTCTCATTGGTATCGCCGCGCTTGAAGCGGAGCACGGCCGTCGTCGATGACGCCCCATCCGTCACCGTCTGCCTTGTACCGTAGCTCTGATGTCAGTGTCGTTTCTGGTCGAGGCTGTTAGACAAGACGGCATCTTTCGTCTTGGCCAAGATCGATGCGTACTCCTCGACTTGCTCTCTTGAAGCTCCGAGCTTGGCGAGAAATGGTACAGATTCCGTCAGGCCACGGATATATTCCTCGAGCTGTTGCTCGAAGGTTCCGTTGATGAAAACGTCGTAGTTCAATTGTGGCGCACAATCGTAAAGCCGCTCTTTTTTGCGCACCTTTGACCGGGCCGGATATCGCGAGCGAAGTTGGACCGGCATTATGATTGGTATGTATCGCACTTTTACACCAAGCTCAGACAGCAATAATGAACGACCCAATGCGTGAGTCAGGAATTTCTCAACAGCCGAAGCCGTGCGCAGGTAGGCTGGACTGGCATCCTTGTACAATTCGGCGGACTCGAAAAATTCCATTGGCTCGACTCTATCTGAAGATACGATTTAATCTCGGCAGCTGACCTTTCGCATAGTAGTGATCCTTCAATTGTATCCACTCGGCAAGGTAGGCCGCGCCCCTTGAGTTAAATACTGCTTGTGTTGTGTAGCGGACGTTTTCTCGCTCAAAATAGGCCTGAGAGTAGCGCGTCGATGGATTGGAGGTAACACCGATCTTGTCTATCTCGCCCGTGGTTCTGTTTATGAGATGGTACAGCTCAGTGCCTCGTGTGCTCGACGCGGAGTTGGCATGCACATCACCGTAAACACTCGTCACCGCATCGTAGATGCCGCCCGCCATGACAGCGCCGGTAGCTCCTCCTGCCGAAACGCCGAGCGCAAGAGTGCCTGGTGCGGCCGCTGCACAAGCTCCGCCCGTCACGACGATGCAACCGCCGGTAACGACCGCTCCGCCGGCGAACCCGCCCAGGACCGTTCCAACTCCTACAGTCAGTTCCCGTCCTAGCCCGTCAGCATTATACATCTGCGCGAAGGCACCGGTGATGGCGCCGTTGGCGAACTTGCCGCCGGCAAGCACTGATGC
>CADECN010000245.1 GCA_902825785.1 uncultured Hyphomicrobium sp.
TCGCCGAGATTACATCCACGATATTCTTCTTGACCGGCCTGCTTGCACTGCCGTTCGCCGACGCCAATGCAATTTCGCAAATCCTACCGCTGGTCATCACCGCAATCGCCGTCATCGTCTTGAAGGAGCACGCCGGCTGGCCGCTCTGGGCGGCCATCGCTATTGGATTTCTCGGCGTCCTGTTGATTGCGCGCCCTGGCACCAGCGCGTTTGCTCCAGAAGCCGGATTGATTCTCGTCTCCGTCCTGCTGGTTGCTGCACGCGACCTGATTACACGGCGCATCGGAAATGCGGTGCCGACACTCACGATGACGCTATTCTCGGCCGTTGGCGTCATTTCCGCAGGATTGTTGATGCTGCCGTTCGAGACATGGGTCTGGCCAAGCGTGAAGGAGGCACTGTTGGCCGGGCTTGGCGGCGGCTTTCTGGCGGCAGGATACGCACTCTCGATCATCGCGATGCGTTTCGGAACGATCGCAGTCGTCTCGCCCTTCCGCTACTCGATCATCCTCTATTCGTTGGTCATTGGTTGGCTGGTGTGGGGCGAATGGCCGGACGAGCTGCAAATGCTCGGCATCGGGCTGCTCGTCGTCGCTGGCGTATATACTCTGCGGCACCAGCGGCGAACCGGTCGCGCCTCTTAGCGCAGCCTGCTCAGCTCAGGATCTGCTTCACGAGCTGGCGGATCTGTTCCAGCGTGAAGGGTTTCGAAATGGAAACGACGCGCTTGCCACCAAGGTCGCCGGCGCGGTCCAGCTGATCGGCAAAGCCGCTCATCAAGACGATACCGAGATTGGGCTTGAGCTTGAGCGCCTTGCCGGCGAGCGAGATGCCGTCGAGCTGCGGCATGTCCACATCGCTGACCATGACGTCGATCGTAGCAGCGTTTGCTGTCAGATGTTCGAGCGCTTCGCCACCGTCATGCGTGACGTGCACGACGTGACCGTCGCTCTTCAGCGCGCGGCTGACGAGATCGCGCACTGAGGCATCGTCGTCCGCCAGAAGAATTGTTGCCATCGCGATCCCTTCTTCTTGTTCTCAATCTACGATCCGGCCGACGAACGGCAGCTCCCGGTAGCGATGCGCGACGTCCATGCCGTAACCGACCACGAAAACATTTGGACAGGCAAAGGCAAAATAGTCGGCCTCGACGTTGACGGCGCGTGGCGCCTGCTTGTCTAGCAACACGCACGCCTCGATGCGTGCGGCTCCGCGGGCGGACAGCAGGTCCTTCGCGAAGGCAAGAGTACGTCCTGAGTCGAGAACGTCGTCCACGAGAATGACGTGACGTCCGTGCACTTCTAGGTCGAGATCACGCAGGATCGTCACCTGGCCAGAGGACGTCTTGCTCTTGCGATAACTCGACAGCGTCAAGAAATCGACTTCAGGGGCAAGACCAGCCCGATTCAGCGCACGAATAAGGTCCGCCGCAAACACGAAGCTCCCCTTGAGGATGGCGACGACAAGCAGATTTTCAGGCTTATGGGCCGCAATCTCGGCGGCAAGTTCGCTCAGACGTCGCGAGATCGCATCGGCCTCGAAAATCGGTTCGATACGCGGGCCCGCGGTAATCTCAGTCATTCACACGTCTTTCTGCCAACGGCGTTCGGGGGAAGTTCGGCGTCTTGGCCGAAGCCTCTACCAGCTATGAACCGGCAGGGGGTAAAATACGTGTACACGAGCCCGCCACATTCCTGATCGATTGATCCAAACATCAAACCCGTGTCTATAGGGCGGCAAGGATCTTCTGATCGTCCCGCCCATTGAGACTAAGGCATTTTCCGCTTGATTCGCTTGACGAATGTCGGCCTGAAGTACGACCGCGGAGCTGAGGTTCTGACGGACGTGAACTTTCACCTTCGGCCAGGCTCATTTCACTTCCTGCACGGTGAGTCCGGCGCTGGCAAAACGTCGCTTCTGCGGCTGATGTTCATGTCGCTCCACCCCTCGCGCGGTAATATTCAAATGTTCAGCGAGGATGTAAGCCGCGTCGGCAGTAAGAAGCGCGCCCAGCTGCGCCGCCGCATTGGCATCGTGTTTCAGGATTTTCGGCTCCTCGACCATCTGACGGTCTGGGAGAACGTCGCTCTGCCGCTGCAGGTCGTCGGCAAGAAGCCCACGGACTATCGCGAAGACGTGACGGATTTGCTGCAGTGGGTTGGTCTGGGCGACCGCATGTATGCTAGTCCTTCATCGCTCTCGGGCGGCGAGAAGCAGCGCGCGGCGATCGCACGCGCCGTCATCGGCAAGCCCGAAGTGCTGCTTGCTGACGAACCGACCGGCAACGTCGACCCGCAGATGGCACGCCGCCTGCTGCGCCTCTTCGTCGAGCTCAACCGGCTCGGCACATCGGTCGTGATCGCCACCCACGACCATCAATTGATGCGGCAGTTCAAGGCGCCGCGCATAGAGGTTCACAAAGGTCATGTCCGGATCATCTGACAGATATTCCGGTCGGCCCAAGCCGCAACTGGCGCCACCGGGTTACGATCACTACGACGATCCGGTTACGGCGGCCCCGACCGGCCCGGCATCAGCCTACGCCCAACCATACCCTGCCCCGCCGCTGCAGGCCGATGCGCAACCAAATGATGATGCGAACCGTGAGCTCTACGCGCCGGCCCGCGAAAAGGACCGGGGCCGCAAGATGAAGACGACCGCGCCAGTCGTACCTCCCGCATCCGTCACCGGCCGCTCTTTGACACTCGTGATCGCGATCATGTGTTTCCTCGCGTGCCTGACAGCAGGCGCCGTCTGGATGATCAAGCAATCATCAGACGCTTGGCTGCGCGATATCGCGAGCGAAGTGACCGTACAGGTCACGCCACAATCCGATACGGATCCCGACAAGGCGGTCGCCGAGGTTGTCACCTTTCTGGAAAAGCAGACGGGTGTTGAACGCGCGCGCGCCTTGAGCCTCGAGAGTTCAACGCAACTGCTCGAACCGTGGCTCGGGTCATCCGAAGCGCTCAAAGCGCTGCCCGTTCCGCGTCTCATCGCGATTGAGATGGATCGCACGTCGCCGCCCGATCTCGCCGAGATCGGCAAGGTCCTCGAACGCGACTTTAAGGGCGTATCGCTGGACGATCATCGCCGGTGGCAGCAGCAGATCCGCGCCGTGACGCGCTCGTTCGCGCTTGGCGGCATCGCCATCCTGGCTCTCGTCGCTGCCGCGACGACGGCGATCATCGTATCCGCCACGAAAAGCGCGATGGCATCGAACCGAGAAATTGTCGAGGTTCTGCATTTCGTCGGCGCAACCGACCGGTTCATAGCCCGCGAGTTCGAAAAACACTTCCTGAGGCTGGGCATCAAGGCCGGTATTGTCGGCGCGGTTCTCGCAATGCTGGTTTTCATCGGCATGCCGGCCATCATGGAAATGTTGGGTGGCGGGTCGGTCAGTGCCGTCGAAATGCAGCGGCTGATAGGGACCGGTTCGCTCGACGCGGCCGGCTACGTCTTGCTGGGCCTAGTGGTCGCAATTATCGCCGCGTTGTGCATGGTCACGTCGCGCGTAGGCGTCTACCGCATATTAAACAGTCAGCATTGAGTCCTTCTGCTGACCCGAGGTTGTGCACGGGCCGCAATTCGGCCTTGGCCAGGTCGCGATTATTGATAAACAACGCGCAATAGCTTGCCATTGGCCGGGCCAAATCGGCTAGAATTCGAATGCGATGGATGGAAATTGAGTCCCGAAGCGGGCTCAGAGGCACTTTGAAAATGAAATCGATGTCACGCGCAGTTGTCCTATTGGCGGCCGTAGCCGCAGGGCTCTTCGCGTTCGGTTTCGTCCTCTTTGCGACGTCCGTCACCAGAGACGCCATCGGCGGCTGGGAGAAAGCCGATGGCATCGTTGTTTTGACGGGCGGCGACAACCGCATCCATGTTGGCGCCAAACTCTTGGCCGACGGCCGCGCCAAGCGGATGTTGATATCCGGTGTCAACCGCAAGGTTTCGCGCGAGGACATCCGCCGTATATCCGGCCTTGATCGGAATGTCGTGAATTGCTGCGTCGATATCGGATACGAGGCCCTCGATACCGTTGGCAACGCCGATGAGACACGCACCTGGGCCAACACGAACGGCTACTCTCGCCTGCTGGTCGTGACATCGAGCTACCACATGCCGCGCAGTCTCGCCGAACTCGCGCTCGCCATGCCCGGTGTAACTTTGGTACCGGTGGCCGTAACCCCGCCGACCTTTCCAGACACCGGCTGGTGGCTCCACGTCGGAACGACGAAGCTGTTGATGTCCGAGTACCTGAAATTTCTGCCTGCGGTCGCGCGCCTCGCCGCGCAGCGCGTTATTGGGCTGAACGGCGACCGGTCGGTGGCAGTAGCGCCGCCGAAGCGCGCCGATGGCTGACGCGGTTGCCGCGCACGCGGAGCAGCCAAGTCT
Source organism: uncultured Hyphomicrobium sp. (assembly GCA_902825785.1). Lineage (GTDB taxonomy): Bacteria > Pseudomonadota > Alphaproteobacteria > Rhizobiales > Hyphomicrobiaceae > Hyphomicrobium_B. Next base: position 4,399 of record CADECN010000245.1, read on the forward strand.
TGGCGTAATTGTTCGCTCGCTTATTTACACAGCCGCCTTCTATGTCACGACGGCACTATTCCTTCTGCTCGGCTCGTGGCTTTTGTTTGCGCCGCGCCGCTGGGCCATGAAGGGCCTGGAAGTGCACGGCGCAACCTGCGTTGCCCTGCTTCGCGTCATTTGCGGCACCAAGCTTGAGGTGCGTGGCCGTCATCATCTTCCCGCCCAAGGATGCCTGGTCATCGCCAAGCACCAGTCGGCCTGGGACACCTTCGGCCTCATACCGCTCTTTCGCGATCCCGCGATCGTGCTGAAGGACGAGCTGAAGTGGATCCCCTTCTACGGCTGGTTCTGCATCAAGTTCTCCCACACTATGGTGAAACGCGGAAAGGCTTCCGCCGCGTTGAATCCCTTG
>CADECN010000246.1 GCA_902825785.1 uncultured Hyphomicrobium sp.
GCGGTCAGCGCCGTCGCCCTCCTATCAACAGCGTCCGTGGCGATGGCAGGCGGATACGCCGTTCGCGAGCAGTCCGCGTCACTTCTGGGCTCGGCATTTGCTGGCGCCGCCGCTGGCGGAGATTTGAGCTCGTCGTTCTGGAACCCTGCAGCCTTCTCGGTCGCCAAAGACGGCCTCTCGATCGAAAGCCACTACTCGCTCATCACCGCCGACACGGAACTGAGTAACGGCCGCGTCAACGGGGTCGACATTGGCTTCGGCGATTCGACGTCGATCGACGAGATCGGCTATCTGGGATCGACCTACGCGGCTTTCCGGCTGAACGATAAGACGGTGCTCGGCATTTCGAGCGGCGCGGCGTTCGGCCTCAAGACAAAGCCCGACAACGAACAATGGAACGGCGCTCCGTTTGGCCGCGCCGCCGACATGCTGACGTTCAACGTCAGCCCAACCGTCGCTTATGACATTGCGCCCGGCGTCACCATCGCGGCCGGCCTCCAACTGCAATACATGAAACTCAAGCTTTGGACTGCGGCTGGTGCAAGCCCGCTCGCGCCGAACCTGAAGGTTTCTCTCGATGACTCGGTTGGCGTCGGCTACACGGCCGGCGTGCTGCTTCGCCCGACGCCCGGTACAAGCATTGGCCTCGGCTTCCGCTCGAAGATCGAGCAGGAATTGGAAGGCAAGAACTACGTCGCAGGCGCGCTACAGTCGGATAGCGTGCGTGCCGACCTCGATACGCCTGAAATTGTGACACTCAGCATCATTCAGTCCGTCGCGCCTTCCACGCGTTTGCTTGGTACGGTCGAATGGACGAACTGGAGCCGCCTTGGTGTCGTGCCTGTCACCGGCCTGATCGTGCCCCCTGGCGTCAGCCCGCCGGCCGCTGTTATCGCGAATTGGGACGATGGCTGGTTCTTCTCTGGCGGTCTTGAATACGACTACTCGCCGGTTCTCACGTTGCGCGGTGGCGTGGCCTATGAGAAGTCGCCGATCCAAGATCCGGAACAGCGCCTGCTGCCGCTTCCGGACTCGGATCGTTGGTGGCTTTCGGTCGGCGCGACCTACCAGTATTCTGAAAACACCACGTTTGACTTCGGCTACTCGCACGTCATCTTTGAAGATGCCAGCCTGAGCCGTCATGCCTTGACCGACGTAAACGAGGTCGGACCCGTATTCACCGCCGACGTAGACAACCGGGCCAACATCTTCTCGATTGGCATGAAGTCAAAACTCGATTGGATTTTGTCGGGCTACTGATCGCGCCTGTAGTGCTCGAAATAAAAAAAGCCGGGGGCGATGCCCGGCTTTTTTGATTGTCCAGATTGACCTACGAGCCGCAATCAACCGCGCGGGGCGCCGTCGACTTCAAGTTCATGACCGATAGTCGTGAGCATTGCCTCAAGCCTTTGAGCGGCGACGTCGAGCGCGATGGCAGCGTTTACAACCCGTTCGGACTCTATCGCATGCGATTGGCTGAGCGCCTGCAGCTTGCCGGCGTTGCGCGCGACCTTCTCACAGCCCTCCGGATCAAACGGGCTCGCCTGCAGCGACCATGCAATCTCATGCACGTTCTCGGCCGCTCTTAGAATTTCGTGCGTCGATGTGCCGGCGCCAGTCGCCGCCGATCTCGCAAGAAGAGTTTCGCGCGTCGCGGCAAGATGGGCCTTCAACGCCTCCATTTCACCCTGCAACTGACCGAGCAGGGCAGGGGGTTGCCGTAACGACCCCCGCAATCGCGCGATAGCATCCTCGAGAAGTGCGCTGTCCAGGCGACGGGCGCGACGGCCGTGTTCGGCCAGAAACCAGCGCCCCGTGGCCGATTCGAGCAGTGTCGCCTCGATCGCCCGGTATTCGGTCTCAATCTCGGACTCGGACTTTGGCGTGGCCGTCAGCGCAGACATGGCTTTCCTAAGATATCCACAGCCTGCAAGAAATAAGCGATTCTCGCGATGCACCGCTAAGAGACTTGTCCTTGCCGTTGCACAAGGCCAAGCGATAGAGCCATTCGGGCACCTGGAAGTGCCGGTAGGCGTGCCGCGCGACGAGCGGCTGGGGGACAGAGACGATGTCGGACGCATCGGCGCGGCGCTTCGCTATTCGCGTTGCGGCTTTCTACGGCGCGCTGTTCGTCATCTATGGTATGCACGTGCCGTACTTCCCCGTCTGGCTTGACTGGCGCGGCCTTACCGCCGGGCAGATCAGCATCATCATGGCAGCCCCCTTCTTCATCCGCCTCGTGATCACTCCAGTGGTCGCACTCCTGGCAGATCGCGAAGGCGCGCATCGTGCGATTCTGATCGCACTCGCGTGGTGCGGATTGCTGCTCTCCCTGCTTCTGGCGTCAGCCGAAGGCTTCTGGCTGATCTTCGCACTCGCCGTACCGCTTGTGATCGCCAACGCCACGGCAATGCCTTTGATCGAGACCATCGCAGTGTCCGGAATGCGCCGACGTGGCCTCGACTACGGACGCATGCGATTGTGGGGCTCGCTCACCTTCATCGTCGCAAGCTTCTCAGGCGGCATCGCGGTTGCGCGTTACGGTGGTGGTGCCGGTGTATGGCTTATTGCCTTGGGTGCCGCTGTCACCGTTGTGGCCGCGCATGGCCTGCCGCGAGAGCCTCTGAAGGAGGCGACGAAGTCCACGATACCGATTTGGCGAGCGGCCGAGCCGCTCGCGCTGTTGCGTACGCCGCAGTTCGTTACCTTCTTGGTTGCCGCCGGCCTCGTGCAGGCGGCCCACGCCGCATTCCTGACTTTCGGTACGCTGATCTGGCAAAAGCAGGGCTTGAGCGGCGCGTGGATCGGGACGCTCTGGGCCATTGGCGTTCTCGTCGAAGTCGCCCTCTTTGCCGTATCGGGCCGCATTGCACGCTTTGCCGGCCCGGCACGCCTATTGGTCGTCGCGGCTGCGGCATCGGTCATTCGATGGCTCGCCATGGCCTTCGAGCCGCCTTTGGAACTGCTCATCTTGTTGCAGACGCTGCACGGCGTCACCTACGGCGTTGCACAGATCGGTGCGATCCACTTCATCCATGACGCCGTGCCGTTGGGTGCATCGGGCAGCGCTCAGGCCCTGTACGCAACTGTCGCCTCCGGTGTCGCGATGGGCGCCGCAACGCTGATCGCTGGCGCGATTTACGCGCAGGCAGGCTCGGTGACATATTTTGCGATGACTGCCATCGCGCTTGCTTCGCTTGTGGCGGCGCTAGTGCTCAACCGGATTTGGTCTGGCTCGGTCCTGAGATTGCCGGGAATGCCGCTCGCTCCGCCCGATCAGGAACCCGTTAGCCCCACAACGCCGATTCCGCCGGCATGATCACGCCGTCTTCGATGCGAAGCCCACCGTCGCGGTCGCGCGACAGGAGCATTGGACCGTCGAGGTCGACCCAGTCCGCACCAGGTGACAAGAGCAAAGCAGGGGCAACTGCGAGCGATGTTGCGACCATAGAGCCGATCATGATGCGAAATCCGCGTGCACGTGCTGCCCTTTGAAGGGCTAGCGCGGCGGTCAGCCCGCCGGCTTTGTCGAGCTTGATATTGATGGCGTCATACAACGCGGAAAGCCTGGCTAGGTCATCCGTCGTGTGCACGCTCTCGTCAGCGCAAACCGGCACGGGCCGGGCGAGACGTTCAAGAATTTGATCGCTGTCGGCCGCAAATGGTTGTTCGATCGCTTCCACGCCCGTTTCCTGCGCGGCGCGCGATAATGCGCTCCAAAGCGCCGGCGTCCAGGCCTCGTTGGCGTCGACGATCAGCCGTGCATCAGGTCGCGCGGTGCGCACGGCGCGCATACGCTCGGCGTCGCCCTCGCCACCAAGCTTGAGCTTGAGCAATGGAAGCGCCCGTGCGGCCGCCGCCTTGCCGGCCATGACATCGGGTTTATCGAGGCTGATGGTGAATGCTGTCACCGTCGGCCCCGGCGGTGGCACACCAGCCGTTGCGGCGACCGTCGTTTCCGCTGACTTGGCTTCCAGGTCCCATAGCGCGCAATCGACGGCGTTGCGCGCGGCACCCGGTTTCATAACGTCCTGAAGTTGAGCCCGGCTCTCGACGTGCGCCGCCACATTTCGGATGTCGTCCAGCGCGGAGTCTATGCTTTCGCCATAGCGCGCGTACGGAACCGCCTCGCCCCGGCCTTCAAATCTGCCATCACTGGCCGTAACCACGATGACCCGCGCTTCCGTCTTCGCGCCGCGGGAAATCGAAAAGGCCTCTCGCAAGGGCCAGACCTCGGCGACAGCCTCGATTTTCAGGCGCGCCATACGCCCATCCGGATTGGTGCTGCGCCGTTTGACGGCAGGCTCGCCTTAGCTGATGCGGCCGACGGCATGTGCCAGGAAAAGGTAGACGCGTCCGGTCTCCGACGTGAGGTGCGATTGCGCAATTCGCCCACTCGGATCGCGCGCATCCGCTTCCCGAATGATGCGTTCGAAATCGCCGAGATACCGCAGGACCGTTTGCGCCAGATCGCCGTCCGCTTTGACGCGTGCGGAGATTTGGTCGAAAATTGCGCGCGCTTCGGGCGTGTAGATGCTCCGCACCATGACGTTGCGCTGGCCCGCGCGCAGCCTCTTCCAGATCGTGGATGCCGTTGCCCCGTCGATCGCACGCGCGATGACGGCAACGTCGAGCCGGAACTTCTGTGCTGGCGCGGGCGCCGCCGCGCGCGCCGCTTGCGCGTCCTCGTCGTGCGACGCGCGTGCCAGCAGATCGCCGAGCGACCAGCCTTCGCGAG
>CADECN010000247.1 GCA_902825785.1 uncultured Hyphomicrobium sp.
CGGACGCGACGCTTTTGTCTTTGAGACAGTCCATCGCCGTGGTGTTCCAGGATGCCGGCCTCTTCAATCGCTCGATCGGCGAAAACATCCGCATCGGCAGACCGGACGCGACTGACGCCGAGGTCGAACGCGCGGCCCGCCTGGCGCAGGCCCACGAATTCATCGCGCTGAAACCGGGCGGCTACGAGTTCATGATCGGCGAGCACGGCGCAGCGCTCTCGGGCGGAGAGCGTCAACGCATCGCGATTGCGCGCGCAATCCTGAAAGATGCTCCGATCCTGATCCTCGATGAGGCGACGAGTGCGCTCGATTCGGAAACAGAGGCGAAGATCAAGCGTGCGCTCGACGCGCTTCGCAACGGCCGCACAACCATCGTGATCGCCCACCGGCTTTCAACCGTCGCCGACGCCGACGAGATCATCGTGCTCGACCATGGCCGCATTGTCGAACGCGGCAGGTTTGTCGGGCTCGCCGAGTCCGACGGCCTGTTCGCACGGCTGGTGGCGGAGGGCGGCTTCACGGTGCCGAAGACGACCGAGAGCGCCGATCCGCCCGCGTGAGTCGAGCTAGAGCTTATGCGCCATGCGCGCACGCTTCGTCTCAAGGTAGCGCGCGTTGAACTTATTGGGCGGCACTACGATCGGAACACGCTCGGCGACGCCGATACCCAGCGCCCTGAGCGCGTGCTCCTTCGCCGGATTATTCGACAACAGCTTGATCGTGGTCATGCCGAGGTCGCCCAACACGCGCGCCGTCAGTTCATAGTCGCGGCTGTCGACCGGCTCGCCGACCTTGATGTTGGCTTCGACCGTGTCGAGGCCGCGATCTTGCAGCGCATAGGCCTGGATCTTCTTGAAGAGGCCTATGCCGCGGCCCTCATGATACGGGACATATATGATGGCGCCGAAGGGCGACTCAGAGATGGCTTTGAGCGCCACTTGCAGTTGTTGATAGCAGTCGCAGCGCAGCGAATGGAAAATGTCACCTGTGACGCAGCCCGAGTGCACGCGCACGATCGGCACCGTTCCGTCCGCCAGGTTCGCGCTGCGATGCACGAGCGCCAGTATCTGCTCCTCGTGCGTGTCGCCCTGATAGGCATGCGCCTCGAACAAGACCTCACGGCCCTGAAATTCGATCGGCAGGACCGTCTCGACGGCCCACGCCTCTGGCAACTTCACCGATTTCAAGGCTCCCGACTTCATGCTGGCTCCAGGGTCAACGACTGGCATATGCCCCATTCCGGTGCACAACGCAAAGCCCCAACCGGTCTGTACTTACGCTTCCAACACCGGCGGCCAGGATTCCGACCGAAAGCCGAAATTGGGACGCCACAATGACATTCCCTATGGATGCCACGGGACATCAGATGGTTACGAACCAGGCCGGTTCAATTTATACATCCCCGCGTCCTTAATTCGCGCCGACGTTGGCAGATGGCGCCGATTGGGCCGCTCTGGTATCGGTCGGAGGTATTCTCGGAGACGGCTCCTTGCCCCTGCTGACAATTGTTCTCGCAGCCATATTTTCGGCGGCGGCGACCCGGACAGCCATTCCCTGGCTCGCACGTGCCGGCGCGGTGGCCGACGAAAACGAACGCACGATGCATACCGGTCGCGTCCCTAAGGGCGGCGGTTTGTCACTTCTCGCAGCCGCATTCATAGCGTTGTCCGCAACCGCCCCCGTCACATCCTTGTCCGCAACCGTCATAGTCGGCGCACTTGTGCTCGTCGTGCTTTCCTGGCTCGACGACGTTAAGGGCTTGCCTGCCTTCGTTCGGCTGCCCGTTCATTTGGCGGTCGCCGCTTGGACTGTGTGGTCACTGCCCGATAACGCCCGCGTTTTTCAAGGCTGGCTGCCCTACGTCGCCGATCGCGCGCTTGCGGCCGTCGCGCTTGCATGGATGATGAACCTTTTCAATTTCATGGATGGCATCAACGCTATCGCCAGCGCCGAGACAATTGCGATCGCCTCGGGTTACCTCGCAATCGCGATGGCGGCCGGCCATTCACTCGAGCACACGGCTCTCGCGGCGGCTCTCGTCGGCGCCTGTGCCGGCTTCCTCCTCTGGAACGGACGCGAGAAACCGCTCGTGTTCCTTGGCGATGTCGGCAGCGTGCCGCTCGGCTTTCTCACCGGACTGCTGATGCTGGATCTCGCCGTAAACGGCTATTGGGCCGCGGCGTTGATATTGCCCGGATACTTCCTGCTCGATGCGACGCTGACGCTTCTGAAACGCGCTTTTCGCGGCGAGCGCTTTTGGCAAGCCCATCGCACCCACACCTACCAGCGCGCCGCCGCCGCGATTGGCGCGCATCTGCCGGTCGTAGCCCGCATGTCCATTGCCAATCTCGTGCTGATCGGACTTGCGGTGTTGAGCACCAGCAAAAACACCGCAGCCATCATCGCCGCCGTGATCGTGCTCGCCGCGCTGATGTTCAACCTCGAGCAAGCCGCCCGATCTCGATCTTCGGACAGCGGTCCATAACGACTTTTAGCCCCGCCGCGCGCGCCGTCTGCGCCGCATGTTCGTTGACGACGCCTAATTGCGTCCAGACGACCTTGATGCCCAGGCGATCCTTCTGCGCGATCACGTCTTCGACAATACCGGGAACCGCGCTCGAAGCCCGAAAGATGTCGACCATATCGACCGGCGCCGGCACGTCGGCGAGTCGCGCAAAAACCATTGCGCCGTGAATTTCCCTGCCGGCAAATCCCGGATTGACGGGATGCACGACATAACCCCGCGACTGAAGGAAGGCCATAACGCCGTTACTCGGCCGATCAGGCGATGCGCTCGCCCCGACCATCGCGATCGTGCGAACGCCCTTCAGGATCCCGACGATATCTTCGTCACCAAGTCCATCGATGCTCATGCGTCCTCCGGCGGCGGCAGTGTCACGCGACGCCCGGCATCCAGAGGCAGGTATGGGTTGTAGGCAACCTCCCACAAATGTCCGTCTAAGTCCGAAAAGTACCCTGCATAACCGCCCCAAAAGGTCTCTTGGCCCGCCTTGACAATCCGCGCACCTGCCGCGTGCGCTTCCTCGATCACTCGATCGACGTCCGCGGCGCTCTCAACATTGTGCGCCAGAGCGATGCTCCTGAAGCCGTTTCCGTCGGGCGGCACGCCGGCGTCGGCCGCCAGCGCCGCATTGCCGAAAAGCGCGAGCACCGCTCCGCCGGTATCGAAGAATGCCACGCTCTGCTCGCTGGCCGATGACGCTCTGAACCCCAGCCTCTCATAAAAGGCCCGCGCCGCGGCAACATCGGCAACGCCAAGGGTCACGAACGAAATCCGTGCCTCCACCTACGCGTCCTTCCAATTCGGCGGGCGTTTCTCGATGAACGCGCAGATGCCCTCGGCCGCGTCGGCGCGCAACATGTTCTCGACCATCACCTCAGCCGCGAACGCATAAGCTTCCGCAAGCGGCATCTCCGCTTGCCGGTAAAAGGCCGCTTTGCCGAGCGCCACTGTCGCTTTGGATTTGGCACTGATCGTGCGCGCCATGTCGATGGCAATCGGCAACACATCGTCCTTAGCGACAACACGGTTGACCAGACCATACGCCGCGGCTGTCTCGGCCGTAATTGGAGCGCCAAGCAGCAGCATTTCCATAGCGTGCTTCGGCGCCACGTTGCGGGATAGAGCCACCATTGGTGTCGAACAGAAAAGGCCAATGTTGACCCCAGGCGTCGCAAACTCAGCGGAAGCAGCGGCAACGGCCAGGTCGCACGTCGCAACAAGCTGGCAGCCGGCCGCCGTAGCCGTGCCTTGCACCGCCGCGATAACCGGCTTCGGACAGGCAACGATCGCCTGCATCAAGGCAGAGCAAGCGGCCATTGTTTCCGAAAAAAAGCCCTTGCCGTGGTCGTTGTCCGAGCGATGCGCGGTGAGTTCCTTCAGATCATGCCCGGCCGAAAACACCGGCCCGTTTGCCGCGACGATGATTGCGGCGACGGCGCTATCGTCGCGCACAGCATCGATGGCTGCGCGCAGATCCTCGATCATATCGCGCGATAGTGCATTGCGCGCGGTGGGACGATTGAGCGTCACGAGCGCGATGGCCGGATCGATCCGTGCCTGCAGAACGTTCGGCTCGCTAAATCTAACGCGCTCCTGCATATCTCGCGACCCACAAGGACGTTACTGCAGAGCCTTCTCGATCTCCGCCCGGTGCGCTTTTACGATCTCGACGTTCTCTTTGTACTGCACCGGAGGCGTTGTTTTGATCGCTTCCGTCAGCTCCTGGACAAGCTGCTCTTTGTCGGCTGCTGGGATGCTTTCGTCCTTCTTCACATCCTCCAGTTCTTTTTGCAGCGCCTCGACCGGATCGGTAAATGTTCCCGTTTGCGAGTCGAGGCCCGCCATAACGATGGAAATGTTGGCCGCAACATCGTCGAGTTCGGAGAAGCTTGCGAAGCCGTGCTTTTTTGCGATGCCCTCGAGCTCGGCCTGCAGCGCGGGGTCGGGCTTGTCGCCAGCCGACTGAATCTTGGACGCCATCGACGCTAGGTCGCCCTGCGCCTTCACGAAGCTCTGCACCTTCTGCTCCGTGAGCTGCACCTGCTTCACGTCCTGCGCGAACGCGGACGCAAGGGTCAGAAAGGCAGCTGCGATCATCACAGCAATGAAGCCCCGCGTACCGGCAATTGTTTA
>CADECN010000248.1 GCA_902825785.1 uncultured Hyphomicrobium sp.
TTCCCTTGCGAGGCGATACCAAGATCATATTCTCCGATTGGTCCGGCAATCTCTTGTTCGGCCCGGCCTTCGCCCTCGGTTTCCTGTTCGCGACCAATGCATCGTTTTGGGAAGGGGCCAAGTCCCACTGGCGCAGACTGGCAGGCGTCGCAATCATGGCCGGAGCAATCATCATCACGCTCAATCTGACGCACCCGTCGAACATGCATCCGTTCGAGGCTGGCGGCGTGCTTCTGAACGCGGCCAAAGGTCTTTACGGCGGCACGGTTCTTTTCGCGTTGCTCGGCTTCGCGTTTGAAAAACTGAACGCGCCAAGCCCGGGTCTATCGTACGCAAGTGACGCCATTCTTCCCGTCTATCTGATGCACCAGACGGTCACCGTGCTGGCCGGCTATTACATCATCGCGCAGAACTGGAGCGGCGGAGTCCAGTTCATCGCCTTGCTACTGCTGACTTTGGGCGTGCCGCTTGTGACCTATCAATTCCTGGTTCGCAACAACCGCGTGCTCCGCGTGCTCTTTGGGTTGCGCCCGAGCTTGCAGCGAAAGACGCCCAGGGTGGCGCAAACCCCCTTCGGCCAGCAGGCCTAGCAGCGCACGCGCAGCCGCGGCGGCTCCAGAGCAATATTGAGACAGTTGCTACGGCTCGTCGGCAACGTCCGGCCCGGACGGATATTCATCCCACGCGAAGTTGTCAGCGGCATCGCGGTCCGGCTTTGCATTGCCAGGGCGCTTCGCGTCATCCGGTGCCGATGGTCTAGCGCGGGCGTCCGGCGCGTCCACGATGTACGGCTTTGGAAGATTGGAGATCGTGCGTCGTTTCGACCGTTCCGGCGTTGTGGTCCAGGGCCGTTCGCCGCGCTCCGCTGCGACAGTCTCCACACGCAGATCCTGCGCGCCCGGAGCGGCGCCGATGTAGATCGCATGCGTCCCGCCGCGCCAGACGTCGAACACGTCGACAATCAGCGCCGGCGCGGCGCAGTTTTTCGGACGCGGCATGGACAGCACGAGGATGTCGGCGCGGGCGCAATCATCGTCGATCGCCGACGGGTGACGCGCGACCGCCACGCGCTTGCCTTTGACACGCGCAACGCACCCCGACGCGTCGCACGTAAATGCATCGCCTGTCGCGGCCTTCGGCGCGCGGCCATCGCCGTCGTGCTCGAGCCAGCGCCGCATTTCGAAGGTTCGCCCCGATCCGGGCACGACCGACAATAGGCCGCCGCCGTCACGCACAGCCACCGCTTCGCCGCCGCGCGCGATCAGCATGTCCGGCCGTGACGGCCAGGGCGCCGCGAGCATTCCGACGACGATTGACGCCGCACCCAGCAGCCGCAAGCGCGTCTGCCATAGCAATAGCCACAACCCGCCAGCGACCATCAGCGCGAACGAGACCCCTGGAATGGCGGGGATGCGGCCAACCGCGCCCGGCAAAGCGGCAACCAAATTTGCGCACCACGTCATGGCCGCGATGCCCAACCCCATGACGTAGAGCGGCAGGCTCTCGAGCCCAAGCGGCATCGCGATGAGCGTCAGCAGCGCCGCCGGCATCACCACGAAGTTGCAGATCGGAATCGCAAGCAGGTTCGCGATCACGGCGTACTGCTGGCTCTGGTGAAAATGATAAGCCGCGAATGGCGCAACCGCGATGCTCGCGATCACGGTCGAAAGCATGATGCCGCCAAAGAACATCAGAACACGCAGCACCGGATGCGGCTCGGAGCGGCGCTTGAACCGCCTCCGCACTTCTTCATAGACGGCAATAAGCGCCGTCACCGCCGCAAATGACATCTGAAACCCTGCATCGAGCAGGCTTTCGGGATAGATCGCGAGAATGACGAACGCTGCGATCGCGACGTTGCGCAACGCCAGCGCCGGCCGGTCGAGTAGAACGGCCGTGAACATGATGACGATCATTAGCGCGGAGCGCACGGTCGCGAACGCACCGCCCGAAATCGCCAGATATAATAGAGCTGCTATGATGCCGGCGGCCGCCGCGATCTTCTTGATTGGTAGCCTGAGCGCGATCGCGGGAAACGCCGCAAGCAGCAGGCGCACCGCAAAGAACACCGCGCCCGCCATCACCACCATATGCAGGCCCGAGATCGACAGGATGTGAAAGAGGCCCGAATCCTTGAATGCCGCGTTCGTCGCTTCGCTGATGCCGGTGCGCTCGCCCGTGATCAGCGCGGTCGCGATTGCGCCCGCCTCGCCCGGCAACGCCGCGCGCACGCGCACGCTGATGTGATGCCGGATGTCTTCGATCAAACGCCGCGAGCGCGTTTCGATGTCGGCCGCTTCATCACGCTGCGTCACCTCAGGCGGTTTGAACGCGTAGCCGACGGCACCCAGCCGCTCGAACCACGCGAGCCGCGCGTAGTCGAAACCGCCCGGCAGCACAGGGTCCGACGGCGGCGACAGATTGGCCTTGACGCGAACGCCATCGCCGGGCCGCGCCTCGGTCGCGACTTTCGGTATGCGAATCCGCACCAGCGCAGGGAGCTTAGAACCCTCGACGCCAGCAATGCTCTTCACCGAAATCGTCAGCCTCTGACCATGCGGCAGGCGCGTCTCCGCGCGCACGACTGTTCCAGTCACGTCCACATTGCGAAGCGCACGCTCAAGCACCGGCGCGCGCACTGTCTCGACACGCAACTTCGCGAGTGCGAACCCGGCCGCCGAGAGCGTGAGCCCGGCGATCAGGACCGAGGCGAACGACCCGCGCGCAACCGCGAACCGGACAATCACCGCAAAAATCAAAAAGCCCACGGCGGCCCAAAGCGCAGGCTCTGCTGCTAGCGCGAAATAGCCAGCAATCCCAGCGCCGAGCGCCACAGGGGCAAACAGAAAGAGGCGCGCACGCTCTTCCTCGAGAGCAACGTTGAGACGTTGCCGGGCGGTGGCGCCCTGAACGCCGTCATGCTCTGCCTGCCACGCGCCATCCGACGCCATCTCCGCCCCGATTTTGCGCGATTCGCGCGCCCCTTAACTTCGCCTGCCCACCATGCTAGGTGCTCGCTTCGAACTCCTCAACACACGCGATTTGATAAGAAGGTCTGATGTCCGCGACCGCGAAAAAGCCTGCGCCGTCCGGCGCCCCCGTCGTGCGCTTTGCACCCTCGCCGACCGGCTATCTGCATATCGGCGGGGCGCGCACGGCTTTGTTCAATTGGCTTTACGCTAAGGGCCGCGACGGCACCTACCTGCTGCGCATTGAGGACACCGATCGGGAGCGAAACAACGAAGCTGCCGTTGCCGCTATTCTCGACGGCCTGCGCTGGCTCGGGCTCGACTGGCAGGGCGACGCCGTTTCGCAGTTCGCGCGCGCCGACCGACACCGCGACGTCGCGCAGGAGCTTCTGAAGCGCGGCGCCGCCTATCACTGCTACGCATCACCCGCCGAGATCGAGGCGGCGCGCGACGAAGCCAAGGCCGCTGGCTGGCCGCAGATCTTTCTGTCGCCCTGGCGCGATCGCGACCCGAATGATGCACCCAAGGACGTAAAGCCGGCCATCCGTCTGAAAGCACCGCGCGACGGCGAAACCGTGGTCGAAGACCATGTCCAAGGCCGCGTCGTCTTCCCGAACAAGGACCTCGACGACCTGATCATTCTTCGCTCAGACGGCAACCCGACCTACAATCTCGCTGTCGTGGTCGACGACCACGACATGGGCATCTCCCATGTGATACGCGGCGTTGACCATCTGACCAACACCGCACGCCAAACGCAAATCTACAATGCCATGGGCTGGACGGTGCCTGAATTCGCACACCTGCCGCTGATCCACGGTGCTGACGGCGCAAAATTGTCGAAGCGTCACGGCGCGCAGGGCGTCGAAGATTATCGCTCGATGGGCTACCTGCCGGTCGCGCTACGCAACTACCTCGTCCGGCTCGGCTGGAGTCATGGCGACGATGAGATCATCTCGACCGAACAACTGATCGAGTGGTTCGACATCGACGATGTCAACAAGAGCGCGGCGCGCTTCGACTTCAAGAAGCTCGACGACTTAAACGGCCACTACATCCGCCAGACGCCGGATGAGGTACTGCTTACCGCAGTCAAGGACATGCTTCTCCACCTCGACTTCGAGGCCCTGCACGCGCTCCCGGTTGATCCGAAGGCGCCGGCGCGCTCCGACGCGGCACTCGCAGCCGAAGTTGCCCGCCAGCTCGACGGCGTCGCCACCGGCGCAGACCTCGCCGCCCGTTTCGAAGAGCGCGGCTGGGAGCGTCTCCTGCGCGCCATCCCGAGCCTGAAGGAGCGGGCAAAGACACTAGCCGAACTGGTCGGCGGCGCCCTGTTCATCGTCGCCCAGCGGCCTTTGAAGCGCGACGAGAAGGCCGCCAAACTCCTGGACGAGGCGGGACGCACCCAAGTTGCCGCGGTCAAGAAACTACTGGAGGCCAAAAGCGACTGGCACGCCACCGCGCTCGAGGCCGACGTCAAAGCGTTCGTCGCGGAGCGCGGCATCAAGATGGGCCCGCTCGTGCACCCGTTGCGCTTCGCCGTCACCGGCCGCACCGTGGGTCTAGGGCTCTACGACGCCTTCGTGATTCTGGGGCGCGAGCGCACGATCGCGCGGATGCGCTCGAATTCGGCATCGGACAGCGGATACTCGCG
>CADECN010000249.1 GCA_902825785.1 uncultured Hyphomicrobium sp.
GTCGATGGAGCGCATCGACGAAGTCGTGCCGATGCTCAATCGCGTGCTCGAAATCCGCTCGCGTAATTATGGACCCGACGACGCGCGGCTGGCGGCAGCCATGCAGAACCTCGCCGGCGCCATGGAACTTGATCCACGCGGTGACAAATTCGGTGCCGCCCAGAAGCTTCTTGAGAAAGCGCTCGTCATCCGGCTCAAGACGCAGCGCCGCGATCATCCCGAGGTTGCGGGTCTGATCAGCAAGCTGGCGACGAACCTTTTCAATCAGAACAAGTATGCGGAGGCTGAGCCCAAGTTCGTCGAGGCGCTTGCGTTACGCCGCAAGTCGCAGCCGGCAAAGCATCCCGAGACGGCAAGCACGCTCGTGGGTCTTGCGCTCGTCCACTACGAACTCGGCAAGTACGAGGACGCGGAGAAGGAACTGCGCGAAGCGGTCGCCACGCGGGAACAGGTTCTGTCATCCAACTCGATCACGCTGAGCGAAGCCTATAGATGGCTCGCGCGCGTTCTTGAAAAGCGCGGCAAGTTGGACGAGGCGCTCGATATGATGCGGCGGGGCACGAAGATCGTGCTGACGCGCCGCGACCGCCGCCTGCTCAGCAGCGAGCATCTCTACAACCACCTGGAGTTGCTGGCGATTGCCGCGCAAAAGGCGGGCAAGCCCGATGCCAAGCTGCTGGAAGAGTCGTTCGTCACGGGGCAGCAGGCGGACTTCGGTGAAACGGGAACCGCGGTCGCCCAGATGGCAGCGCGGTTCGCAACGCGCGATCCCAAGCTTCAGGATCTCGTGCACGAGCGCGACGAAATCGAAACGAAACTCAGCGTTTTGGAGCGGCAGCTGGGCGAGGACTTGAGCCGGCCTCCGGCCAAGCGGCGCACCGACACGCGCTTCAAAATGGCCGAACTCGACAAGCGCCGGGGCGAGATCGACGCGCGGCTTAACAAGGAATTTCCCGACTATTTCGATCTCGTCAAACCGGAAGCGCTGTCGATCAGCGATGCGCGCGCGCAACTGAAGCCCGACGAAGCCTTGATCAGCATGTTCACCGGGCTGCGCACGACGTTTGTTTGGGTGATCACGCGCGAAAGTGCGGCATGGCATGCGGCGCCGGCGTCGGAAGCGTGGCTTGAGCAATCGATCACAACGCTGCGCGGCTCGCTCGATACGGAAGATCTAAAGAAGAACGTGTCGCTGCAGGACGGTTTGTTCAACGTCGGCCTGTCTTATGAACTCTATTCTCGGCTGCTGCAGCCGCTCGAACCGATCTTCAAGGACAAGAGGCATCTGCTGATCGTACCGTCGGGACCGTTGACCAGTTTGCCGTTCCAGGTTCTTACCACGAAGACGCCCAAAATCATGCAGCCGAGTCTGGGCGATCTCGGCACCTACCGCGATGTCTCGTGGCTGGTACGCCAGCACGCATTGTCGACGCTGCCGTCGGTGAAGAGCATGAAGGCGCTGCGCCATCTGGCGCCGTCGCAGGCCGCGCGCAAGCCACTGATCGGATTCGGTAATCCGAAGCTTACCAAGCGCATTTCCTCGAACGCTCCGGCGACGCAGAATACGCGGCTTGCCGAAGCGCAGACGCGCGGTACGGACACAACGGCGACTGCGACGGACGTGTTCGACACGGTCGGCATATTTAATGCCTTGGAAGAGCTGCCCGGTACCGAGCAGGAGTTGCGCACGGTTGCGAGCGAGCTTGGCGCCACAGATGCGGACTTGAAATTCGGCGCCGACGCCACGGAAGCGAATGTAAAGTCGTCCGACCTGTCGCCTTACAAGGTCGTATACTTTGCGACCCACGGTCTGCTGGCCGATGATCTAAAGACTATCGGCGAACCGGCGCTTGTTCTCACTCCGCCCGAGACGCCATCCGCTATGGATGATGGCCTGCTGACCGCGTCGGAGATCTCCGAGAACCTGAAGCTCAACGCCGACTGGGTCGTGCTAGCGGCGTGCAATACGGCGGGCGGCGCGAAACCCGGCGCGGACTCGTTGTCGGGTCTTGCAAAGGCATTTTTCCATGCAGGTGCACGCGCACTGCTGGTTTCGCATTGGCGGGTGGACTCCGATGCGGCGGCGAAACTGACAACGTCGACCTTCGGTTTCCAGGCCAAGGACAAATCAATCGGTCGCGCCGAGGCGTTGCGGCAGGCGATGCTGGCACAGATCGACAAGACGCCGTCTACGGCGGCGGAACTATGGGACGCCTACCCCGCATTCTGGGCGCCGTTCACCGTGGTCGGCGAGGGTGCGGAATAGCGCGAAACTGTCGTGGAGCGCGCAGAAATGAAAAGCGCCCGTTCCGGTTCCGGACGGGCGCTTTGTATTGCTTGTGGCGGGCGGCTCTAGGCCATCACCACTCGTAGCGTGCGCCGATCAGGCCGCCGATACCGAACAGATCGTCACCGCCGCGAATTTCTCCGAGGAACTGGTACGAGAGGCCGTTGCCCATATCGAGGTTGCTGGTGATCTGGCCAAGCACGCGAACCTCACCCTCGTCGACTGGGCTGACGATTTCTCCGGTCTGACCGGCAACGCCGACAAAGCCTTCGACCAGGACGTCGCTGTAGAGGAAGGCGCCGATCGTCGTGGTCCAAAGGTAACCGTGCGAGGTCCTGCGCTCTTCGCCATAGCGCAGACCGGCTTGCAGGCGGATCGCGTAACCGTCATCCAGGCCGAGCGTGCCGGGCGTTGCCGTTCCGGGTGTACCCGGATCGGTTGGATCGAGCCGAATGTCGGTAAAGACGGTGTTGCTTCGGTCATTGCTGAAGTCGGTATGCGAGTAGCGAATGCCGGCCGCCGGTGCGAGCCACGAGTGCTCCGTCAGATTGTGCCGATATTCGGTCGTGGCAGCGACGGTGAATGTCGTAACGTCTGCGCTGCCCGACTGCTGGCCAATATCGGAGAGAACGCCGTCGTTGCCGTTGGCAAAGTTACCGCACGTTTGGGTCAGCTTGCTCGATGCGCTCAGATCGAAGAAGTCAGCCTTGAAGGCGAGGCTGCTCATCCACGGTCCGTCTACGCTCGAGACGTAGGCGCCGATGAACGGCCCGTCGATTTCCTGCTTGTTGTTGGTGCGCGCATAGTCGGTATCGAGAACGCCGTCGCCGCTCTCGTCGGTTCTGAAAATGGTGTCGCTGAAGTCGCTTTTGGTGTGGCTGTAGCCCGAGAAGATGCCGTACTGGATGGCCCCTGCACCCCTTGGCACTGTCCAGTCGGCGCCAACTACGCCACCGCCCGTATACGACTTGCGGTCCGGGTTTTCCTGGTTTCCAGGGGCCAAATTGTCGTGCTTCTCGTAGTCGAAGAAGCCCTGTGCCCAAACTGCGGTCGTGCGGCTGCTGCTTGGAACCTCTGCCGCGGCGTAGTCGTCCTTGAGGCTGCCGCCACCGGAGCTATAGGTCTGGGGCGCAGCGGAAGCGGCCTTGGCAGGCTTGGATTTTGTCGTCGACGCTCCGCTTGAACCGCTCGTGGCGGCCGATGTAGAGGCGCTTGAAGCTTGCGCAGCGGCCTGCGATGCGGCGGGCGGCGGCGGAGCCGCCACGGAGGCATCCGCAACCGTCAGAAGTTGTTCCTGAGTCGAGATGCCTCGTTTGCGGATCTGTTCGAGAACCTGTGTCGTCGACGCCTCGGTCACCGAAATCGAGGGCGGGCCGGAGCCGCCGCCGCCGACTGCTGGCGTGCCGCAGACGGCGTTGGCGGCCGTGACAGACCAGCTCGTTGCAAGCCCGAGGCTGCACAGACGAAGTATTTGAGAGGCCGTCGAGACCTGCCGCATGAGTATCGCTCCAGCAATATTGGATTGAGCCACAAACCCTGGGCTCGGTCGCTACGCGGGAACGCCACGGGAAACAAAAAAACGCGATTCGCTGAATCAAACCGTAGGGAACGATACTGTTGGAGTCGAGATTTTCGCTCCCCGATCCAGAGCCCCACTTGCCGGCGTTGGGCTCGTGTTGCAGCGGCGCTACAGTTTGTGACTGGGTGGGCAGCGACCCGAAGCGACGTCAGCGAAAGAAATTTACCCAGGACAGGGCGATCTGCGGAGGATTGTATTCGAAGAGTTTGGTCGGTAGGGCGATTTCGAATCGGTCGGGCCTCGCGTTTTCGCCGCCGAGTTTCACTGATGCCCAGAACGGGTTGTCGCTCGCGATAGCGGACACACCTGTTGCGGTTCGCAGCGTGGTTGTTGTGTGGTGACTTGGACCGCTCGATACCGACCACTCAATCTCGACGGCCTGATTGCCGGCTTTGAAGCGTTCGAGCCCCGCGAGGTGCAGGCGGATGCGAACCTCAGGCGGCCAGTGGCCCGCTTGCCGCCGGATCGTTGCCCGGTCGATGCCGCTTGGCGAAACAATATCGACGATCACGCCGCGCCCCGTTTCAGTCAGCGTGATCCGGGTATCGCTTTTGCCTGTTTCCACCACGAACCCATGAGGGCTGACCGGTATGGGTTGCGAGACTTGCGCATTCGCGGCGAGCGGCGTCAGGAGCAATATCGCGACCATCACGCAAGCCAGTGAGCGCGGCGAAGCGAATGGCGACCCGAAAATGTTTGGAGCGGGCGAAGGGAATCGAACCCTCGTATGCAGCTTGGGAAGCTGCCGTTCT
>CADECN010000250.1 GCA_902825785.1 uncultured Hyphomicrobium sp.
CGGCGGAAAGCCGCTCCTCGTCGATGGTGATTTCCGACTTCAGCTGATCACCCGCCAGCTCGCCGGCGAGCAACAGATCGGTTTACTGAACCAAATGATTTCGCGCTTACCAGCGGAAGGCGCGATCTTGCGGGATGGATTGACGGGCCTCCATTTTCTGCCGGCAGCCGGCCCAATGCCGGTTCAAATTTCGGTTCCCGAGGCACTGAGTTCAGACGCACTCGCCAACAGCTTCGAAAGCCTGCGTCAGCGCTTCGATACCATCATCGTGTCAGCCCCTCCGCTTCTCCCCGTGCTCGACGCGCGCATCCTGGCCGACCACGCCGATCAGATCGTGTTTACGGTTGCCTGGCAAAGGACGCCCAAGCCACTAGCGCGACGCGCGTTGAAACTTCTTGGCATAAACGAACGAAAAGTCTCGGGCGCTGTCCTCACGAATGTCGACGAAGACATGATCGAGCCGGAGATCGGAATCGCAGCTTTATTGGGACGAGCTGACGGTACCTACGGGTTCTCGAACACGCGACGCGCAGCATGACGGCGACGCCGCCTAATTCAATCAAACTTTAAAGAAACACCCTGTAATATATGGTTATCTCGCGTCTGCAGGGCGAGCGTGTACCGCGTAACCGAGTTCGTAATGTCTGCCGCCACGTCAACCGCGTCTGATATTCCCGTTGCGATGCGAGCGGCGGCAAACGGCGACGCAAGACCCGTTCGCCGTCTTTCACGCCAGGTCGCCGCCGATATCGTAGCCATCGGAGATGTCGCCTCGGTCGCTCTCGGCGGATTGCTGCCCGCCGTCGCATACGCATTGGCGAGCGGCACCACAATCGACCTCATCCTGATACTGCAAGCAACCGTCATAGCCGGGTTCATCGCACACCTGTGCCTGCGTGTGCGCAGCAACTATGACACGACACGGATGGACGCATTTCCGCAAAACCCTTTCGAACTTCTTCTCGCCACCGTCATCGCGCTGACCGCCGTCGTCGGAATCGGCCTGCCGCTTGCTCTCAACGATACGCATGTTGCCGTCTGGTACGCTGCGTGGCTATCGGCCAGCTACGCGCTATTGCTCTTCAATCGTTTGACCGCGCGCGCGCTTATCGCCCGGCTGGCCCGCCAAGGGCGCTTCGATCAGCGCATTGCAGTATTCGGTGCCGGCACGATCGCACGGCGCGTTCATGATTATTTGCGCTTACCCGGTTTGGGCATCCATTTTGTCGGCGTCTACGACGAGCGCATTTGCCAGGATAGATTGAATCAGGAAGGCATCGCAGTGGCGGGCCGTCTTGACGACCTTGTCGCGGCATCGCGCGAGGGACGCATCGACCGCATCATAGTTGCACTGCCGCCATCAGCCGCCGACCGTACGGCGGATGTCGTGACCGCATTCAACATGCTGCCTGTATCGATCCACATCGTCACGCACATCACCTCTGACTTGATCGGCTCAGCCACTCCCCTCCACGTCTCGATGCTTGGTCCTGTGGGCCTGCTCGACGTCAAGAAAAAAGCGCTGATTGATTGGGCTCCTGTCACCAAGCGCCTTGAAGATATCGTGCTCGGCGGCATCCTCCTCATTGCGAGCATTCCGCTCTGTCTGCTCATCGCACTTGCGATCAGGCTTGAAAGTTCCGGTCCCATTTTCTTCGTTCAGCGCCGGCGCGGACGCTATCAAACCGTGATCAGCGTCTTGAAATTCCGCACCATGCACGTGCTCGAAGATGGTCCGGGCGTCGTACAGGCGAAGAGTTGCGACCCGCGTATCACCCGTGTCGGCCGCATCCTGCGCCGCACCAGCCTCGACGAGTTGCCGCAACTCATCAACGTACTGAAGGGCGAAATGTCGCTTGTCGGGCCACGTCCGCACGCGCTAGCGCACGACGATGCGTTCTCGCGCCTGCTCGAGATCTACCCCGATCGCCATCAGATGCGCCCCGGAATGACTGGGCTCGCACAAATCAAAGGTCTGCGTGGTTCTACCGCCGCGCCCGGCAGCATCGAGGCTCGCCTCGAAGCCGACCTGACCTATGTGCGAAGCTGGTCGCTGCTCCTCGACCTCAAAATCCTCCGTCAGACGATCTACGCGGTCGTCGCCGGCGCAAACGCGGATTGAGTGCGATGCCGGCGAACGCGAAAAAGGGTGTTCCTCAGACGGCAAGGGCCCCGTTGCCCGTACTCGCTCTCGTCGCCGCCTTTCTGTGCCCGACCGAACTCTCGCTCTACATCGCCGACTTGCGAATCCCGCCCCATCGCGCGGCGCTCATCGCGCTGCTGCCGTTCGCGCTCTGGCGGATGTGCACGCACCAGGGCGTGAAAATTCGCTCCTTCGACATCGCCTTCGTATTGTTCAACATTTGGACGGTCGCAATCTTCACCTATCACCACGGCCAGCCCGAAGGTTTGGTCTATGGTTCATCACTCGCGATAGATGGCTTCGGAGCCTACCTCGTCGCTCGCGCGTGGGTACGTGACCGCGCAACGATGCTCTCGACACTGCGCGCGGTCGGCTATGCGATCCTAGTCGCCGCGGCCATTGCACTGCCGGAAACGCTCTTTGGCCGCAATTTCACTCACGATCTCCTGCGCGAAATCACGGGTTATGTTCATCCCACCGAGGTTGAGAGCCGCCTTGGTCTGACGCGCGCTTACGGTTCGTTCGACCACCCGATCCACTACGGCACCTTCTGCGCCGCGATGCTGGCGCTTTACTGGTACGCCGCGCGCTCAAGCGGCGAACGCGTCAAGCGAATCGCGCTGATCTGCGTCGCGACGTTCCTTGGTCTTTCCTCCGCTCCGCTCCTCTGCATGTTGCTGCAAATCACAATGCTGGCGTGGGAGCGCGCGACACGCGGCGCGCTCAATCGAACAAGCATCACGTTGATGGCGCTGGCCGGCCTCTACGTAGGTGCAGCGTGCGTCATGACCCGCTCTCCCATCAATTTCATCGCGACCGGCATGACGCTCGATAGCTGGACCGGCTACTATCGGCTGCAGATCTGGGAAAACGGACTGCTCAGCGTCTACGCCAACCCCTGGACCGGCATTGGTCTGAACGAATGGGACCGGCCGTGGTGGATGGTATCGTCAACCGTTGACGCATTCTGGCTCGTCATCGCCATGCGTGAAGGCATACCGGGGCTGCTGCTCGTCTTGGTGGGTCTCACCCTGATCAGCCGCGCCGTGTATCAGCGCGGCCTCAACCATCCCAACCTCGCATGCCGACGCTTGGCGCGCGGTTGGTTCATGTCGCTGATCGCCCTGGTGCTGGTGGGGACGACCGTTCACTACTGGAACGTGCTCTACGCGTTCTTCTTCTTCTTTGTCGGGTTGGCCGGGTGGCTCGCCGACCCACTGCAAAAGCGTGCAACCATTGAGACGTCAGCTGCACGCGGCCGCCGTTCGCTTGGCCGACGCAGCGCTCACGACCGCAACCCACAATACGCGCCCGAACGTCATGCGTCGTGGCCGGCTCCTGCACTGCAAGCGACGCCCGAGCTGGCTTACGCTGCAGGTCGCGCATATTGAGCCGCGACGGCACCTTGCTCGGCGTCCATTTCATCAATGAGCGATACCAGCGCGCCGGCTAGGTAATCAGCCTTGCCGTCCCAGTCTTCGGTCGCAACGCGGGCGCGGGCCGCCGCTGCGTCGTAAGATGTCGACAGCGCTTCGCGTATTGCGCTCGCAAATGTGCTGGGTGTTGCCGCGACCCGTACGAGATCGCGGTATTTGGCAAGCGCCGGAAAATCGGTGGTCACGATCGGCCGCCCGACGGCCAGATATTCCTTAAGCTTGATCGGATTGCAGGCCTTGATCCAGTCGCTGTTGTTCCACGGCATGATGAGCGCATCCATCGCCGCCATGTAGCTCGGCACCATCTTGTACGGTTTGCGCCCGAGTAACGTCACGTTTGAAAGTGCACACCAGCCATCTGGAAGTGAGCAGCCGCCGACCAGAACGAACGTCACGTCGGGTAATAGCGTCGCCGCCGCGATCAAAAGCTCCGGATCGAATGTGTGCGCGTCGATGCCGCCAATGAAGCCCACGCGCGGCCGCTTGAGCATCGCGACATCCGCCGGGCCGGGTGCCCTTGCCCGACCTGCGGCAACGAATGTCTCCAGGTCCACGCCGTGCGTGATGAGAAGCTGCCGGGCGACCTCATGCTCCTCTTCCGCCATGAGGTTGGCGTTACAATAGACCACAAGGTCTGCTACCGCCTTCCTTTTCGCGATCTGGCTCCCCACCAGATTCGGATCGGCCTCGGGAAAGGCCTCGAAGCGATCCGTGCGTTGCAGCACCATCGCGACGTGCGGAATTTCGTCTACGAGTGCCGCGCCGGCCGGGCAATGCACCCACAAAAGCGGCTTGCGAATACCCGCCCTCGCGGCAGCGAGTTTGATCTGCGGCGCCAGCGCCCAGCCAGAAAGTATTCGTCCCGTCGGGCCCGGCACGGATAGCGGCGAATATACCCAGAAATTGCTTTCTGCCTGCACCAGACCGCGCGACAGGCTTCTCAGCTTCCTGCCGATCTTGGCCGCGAATTGGCGATCACTTTGGATGGTCGGCATTCGCACGCCGAGC
>CADECN010000251.1 GCA_902825785.1 uncultured Hyphomicrobium sp.
AGAAGTCCTGTGGCCGCGTCCGCCCATGCTGCTTCGAGCAATAAGTGGCCTGGGTCGTGACGGCGCAGGACATCGTAGATCAAGTCGGTCGACATCGTGACTTGGCGGCCGGATTTGACCTTGCCAGGATGGCGGCGTTCGATCAGTCCGGAGATGACGGCGGCGAGACGGAAAGTCCGTTTCATCACGCTACTCTCTGCCAACCAGGCGTCGAGATCGTCGCCCAGCATATCCTCTTCGAACAGGGCTTCCAGGCTTAGCCGCTTGCTGGCAATCAGCGCGCCAATGTCGCCGCGCCCCCAGATCGAGAGCGCATAGTCGTTTGCGACGAAGCCAAGCGGATGAGCCCCCACCCGGTCGAGCCTGCGCGTCAGCAGCATGCCAAGTGTTTGGTGCGCAAGCCTGCCCTCGAAGGGATAGGCGACGAGATGATAGCGGTCGCCGCGCGGGAACGTTTCGATGAGTACATCGTCGGGCCCTGGAATGATCGAACGCTCTTCCTGCAAGCGCAGCCAATCCGAAACAGGGTCGGGCAAGATCTTCCAAGTGCGGCGGTCCGACAGCATCTGACGAACGCGTCTCGCCAAATGTGTGGAGAGCGGAAAACGACC
The DNA here is from genome assembly GCA_902825785.1 of uncultured Hyphomicrobium sp. GTDB lineage: Bacteria > Pseudomonadota > Alphaproteobacteria > Rhizobiales > Hyphomicrobiaceae > Hyphomicrobium_B. The sequence continues at coordinate 612 of CADECN010000251.1, forward strand.
GCCGCCGTAGCTCGGGATCATCGGGTCTTCGGAATTGGCCCTCGTCACGAAGACCTCGGTGTCGCGCAGTGCTTCAAATCGGAGTACTTCGCCGGCGAAGACAAATGTCGCGCCTGCCGGAAGCGCTTCCACGAACGCTTCGTCCACCTCGCCGAGCACACGGCCGCCGAAGCGCGCGGCTGTTCTCGACTTTGCCGATACGAGGCGGACCTTCAGCATCGGGGAGTCGACAATCGTTCCGACGTTGAGACGGTATTGCTGCGCGATGCGCGGATGCGCGACCCGCATGTGCCCGTCAGGGGCCGTCTTCAGCTTCGCGAAACGGTCATAGGCCTTGAGCGCGTAGCCGCCGGTTGCCACGAAATCGAGCGTTCTGTCGAACTGGCGTCTCGAGAGCGTCGCGTAAGGGAGAGCGGTGCGTACCTCGCTGTAAAGGTCGTCGGGAGAGAAAGGTCGCTGACAGGCCATGCCGAGGACGTGCTGGGCCAATACATCCAGTGCGCCGGAGCGCGACATGACAGCGTCCTGCGCGCCCGCGATCGCGGCTTCAAGCGCGGCGCGACATTCAAGAACCTCGAAGCGGTTTCCCGGCACCAGAAGTGCGCGCGAGGGTTCGTCTAGTCGGTGGTTGGCGCGCCCGATACGTTGGAGCAGACGGCTTGCGCCTTTGGGCGCGCCGAGATGGATCACAAGGTCGATGTCGCCCCAGTCGATGCCGAGGTCGAGGGTCGATGTGGCGACAACGGCACGTAGCGCACCGGCCGCCATCGCCGCTTCCACTTTCTTGCGCTGGGCTGTTTCGAGCGAGCCATGGTGGAGCGCGATCGCCAGGCCGTCCTCATTGATGCGCCAGAGTTCTTGAAACGCGTATTCGGCTTGCATGCGCGTGTTGACGAATACGATCGTGAGGCGGTGATCACGAATGGTTCTATAGACCTCATGCATCGCGTAACGGGCCGTATGCCCGGACCATGGGATATCGTTTTCGGCCTCGAGGATGCGAACATCGGGCTTTGCACCGCCGGTCACGGTGACAAGGTTGGCGAGCTTCGTCACGGTATCTGGTTGGTCCTGCGCCACCAGATAGCCGCGAAGTTCGCTTGGCCGCGCGACGGTCGCGGAAAGTCCGACGACCATGAGTTCGGGCGCCAGTTGCCGAAGGCGGGCGATATCGAGCGCCAGTAAGTCACCGCGTTTCGATGCCGCGAGTGCGTGCAGCTCATCGAGGATGATCGTGTCCAAGCCCGAGAATATGTGTGGCGCGTCAGGGTGGCTCAGAAGCAGCGCGACCTGTTCCGGTGTTGTCAGCAGAATGTCGGGCGGGTGAGTGCGCTGGCGCTGCTTGCGCGACACGCTGGTATCGCCGGAGCGCGTTTCGGCGCGGATCCTCAGACCCATTTCCTCGACAGGCGCGGTCAGGTTGCGCGCAACGTCCGTTGCGAGCGCCTTTAGCGGGGAGATGTAGAGGGTCGAGAGACGCGCGCCCTGTCGCTTGCCATTTCGTTGCGTAAGACGGATCAGCGTCGGCAGGAAACCGGCGAGTGTTTTGCCGGCGCCGGTTGGCGCGATCAACAGCGTCGATTGGCGATGTTGCGCGGCTTCGATCAAAGCAAGTTGATGCGGGCGCGGCTGCCAGCAGCGCTTTTGAAACCACGCTTCGAATGGGGGCGGCAAGGCCGGTGCCCCAGTATGGGTGGTATCGTTGTGTTCGGACTGAACGCGTCGGCGCTTCAAGGCCGTCATGTGGGTTGTCCGCTCGGGGGCGCGGCTCGGTGCCTCGTCATTGCTCGTGGCAGTGTGGTAAGGGATCGCCTGTCTTGAAGCAAATTTCGATCGCGCGAGGGGCGGAGCTGGAGATCATGAACTTGCGGGATTTTCTTGGCGGGCATCCGGCTGCCGTGGCGCTAAGGCTGACGATCGTCTCGATCCTTATCGGTCTGCTGTTGTCGTTTTTTGGCGTGACGCCGTGGAACTTTTTCCAGGTGCTCGATCGGTTCGCGCGCAGCATCTACGATCTGGGCTTCGGTGCGGTTCAGGCGCTGCTCGAATATCTGATCCTTGGTGCGATGGTCGTCTTGCCGATCTGGTTGATCGTGCGTTTTCTTCGTGCGCGTCCTGGACCACCGGCGGACTAGCAGTGACCATGGCTAGGCGAGCGGTTCAGCGGCCCATTGGTCGGCACGCCTGCCGCGTAGGTCAGCTAGGCTCGTTGCATTCGAACGGCGCGCCTCTTGCGTCAGGTGCTTCTTGATCGCGCCAAGTAGGCCGGGACCTTCGTAGACGAGTCCAGTATATAGCTGCAGCAGCGATGCTCCCGCTTCGATCTTTGCAAGCGCGGACTGCGCGCTGTCGATGCCGCCGATGCCAATTAGTGGTACGACCCCGTTCGTCAATCGGTAGACGCGGGCGAGCATTGCGGTCGAACGGCGAAATGCGGGGCGACCGGACAGTCCGCCGGTTTCTCGCGCAAAAGAGCTTTTCAACCCCGCACGCGCCAAGGTCGTGTTCGACACGGCGATGCCGTCGACCGTGTGAGCCAACAGCCGGTCGCAGATGGGCGCAATGTCGTCCTCGGCAATGTCGGGCGCAAGTTTGACGATGATCGGGCGACGGGGCGCGCCGGATTTAACAAGTTCGGCGCGGGTATTCATGATCTGCGTCAGAAGTTCGTCGAGTGCGGCGGGGGCCTGGAGGTCGCGCAGTCCTGGCGTGTTTGGCGAAGATACATTGACTGTGAAGTAGCTTGCGACGGAACTGAACGTCCGAATTCCAAGCACGTAGTCTGCCGAGCGATCCGTGCTGTCCTTGTTCGCGCCGATGTTTACACCCACGATGCCGTTGCGTCCTTGCCGCGCCCGCAGGCGATGCAGTGCCGCGTCGTGGCCTGCGTTGTTGAATCCCAGCCGGTTGATCAGCGCACGATCCTCAACGAGCCGAAAGACACGCGGTTTGGGATTGCCAGCCTGGGGCCTCGGCGTAACGGTGCCGATCTCGGCGAACCCGCAACCCATGCCGAGTACGGCATCGGGCACGCGCGCGTCTTTGTCATAACCGGCCGCGATGCCAATCGGATTTGGGAAATCGAGCCCGAAGAGGCGCTGGGCGAGAATGGTGTCGTCGCTGCCGAAGCCTCGCGGATAGAGCCCCGTTTCCAGCGCCTTCAGCGTTGCCTCGTGTGCGTCTTCGGGTGACAGCGCGAAGAGCATGGGGCGGATAAACTGATATGCCCCGCTCATCATCCGAGCCATTCGGATGGTACTTCCGCCTCTCCACTTTCACCGTTGGGAATTGGGCGGCTCCAGAGTGCGAGCGCGGTTGGTAAGGCACCGTAGTAGTGCGGAAAAAGATCGCCGCCGCGCGACGCTTCCCAGGCCAGACTTGGCAAAAGTGCATCCGCTTCGAACGCGATCAACAACAAGTCGGGACGCGCTCGGAAATGTTTTGCGAGCGTGCCGCCGACCTGATGTGAAGCAGAAAGATGGATGAAACCGTCGCGCAAGTCATCAGCCGAGCCGGCATAGCTGCCGCGTTCTTGCGCGGCGCGCCACTCTGATATTGCTGCAATCTTGTAGACGCGGTGCATGGCGTTCAGGTTCGGTCCGGCCGGTCGCGGCGGTTCGTCAACGCTCGGTAAGGGCACGACAAAAATGCTTCGCGCGTCGAACGTTGTATTCTCGGAGCGGCGCTCTACGCGGAACAGTTTGTTTGCGCAAGCTGATAATTGAACTCACACCGTGCGCGGCCTGTGTTACTGTTTTGTCGTTGGCTTGCCGTACGGCCGACATACACGTTCTCATTGCGGGGGACTACGCGTTTTGTCATTTCCAACGGCTTCATTCAGCATTGCGGAACTTCTATCTAGTCCATTCCTGCTGAACATTCCGGTCTACCAGCGGCCCTACTCGTGGGGACGCGAACATGTCGAGCAGCTTT
>CADECN010000252.1 GCA_902825785.1 uncultured Hyphomicrobium sp.
TTGTTCAGGCCGGCGTGCAAGGCTGCGAAGTGGCGGCGCGTCGTATCGAGCGGGAGCCACGACGGCAGTCCTTTTGCGAGCCAGTAGGGCTTCATAAGACGACGATAGCTCGCGCCGTCGACGTCGATCAGTCGGCAATAGCGCGCTAGGTCATTGCGGTTTGCCGGCCAAGTCAGCAGCCAGCGATAGGCGGCACGCAGCACATCGGCCACGACCGGATGATTGCACGGCCCTGCGATCTGACGCAGGGTCGGGACGCCTGTCGCGTCACAATCAAAATGGATATGCAGACAGGCGACGCGCCGGCCATCGCGGCGCATGCTCCAGATCTGGTCGACGCCCGACGCGGTTACTTCGGCGTAGGTGGCCAGGCAATTACGCATCTCCTCTGCTTCGTTCAATATGTCGTGGGCGTGCAGCAGAGGTACGAAGTGGAAGCCGTCGATTTCTTCGGCCTCCTTGCGAAGCGCTGCGTAGGGCGCACGAAAAAGCGGAAATTCCAGGCGCTCAAGCCATATCTGCGCGGTGTTGACGGCGTCAGCCGGTTCAACTTGGCTGTTCCACGTTTTCGGCAGGAAGGTTGAGGCCTCGTGCTGGTGGCGCGACGAGTACCACGCGAGCAATGCGAGGCCGGCGAGGTCGCTTGCTTCAACTTCGTTGTGGAAGTCTGGGATGCGCTGGGCGGCCCACAGCGCAAACGCGTCGTCGCAAGCATCGTAGCTGAACGAAACGAAGTGGAGCCAGCGCTTGGCTTGCATCACCTTCGTGGGACGAAAGTTGGCGATGCGCAAAGCAAACTCGTCCGACCTCGGCAAGCGCGGGATCGGGCCGCTAAAGGCTTCCGGCGGCAAGCCGCGAAGCCACATCGGCAGATCAAGCTCGGCCGCGATGAAGCGAAGCGGCGCGCCGGCGCGGGCGAGCTTCTCACCTTCAGCAGCCTTTCGAGGCGTTGGATAGCCACCGGCAATCGCGTGCATCGCGGCCGGGAACGTTTCCATGATGTCGTCCATGTAGGCATGCGCGAGCGCAAGCGCTTCGACGCGCGCGCGAACGGGCGCTTCGAAACGCGAGGCGGCAGCGCGCACCGCGACGGAGCGCGCCAGACGACCATCTGGCGACGCGCGCGCGGCATCGGCGCGAGACATGACTTCCAACCAACTTTCTAGGGTCTTGTGTGTGGGTGCGCGGAAAGACGCGCGTCAATACTTGGACGGGCCGGCGGCCCAATGGCTTGGGTCGGCCGGTCAGCCACTTACAATCAGGTTTGCGTCACACGGCATGGGGAAATCCCCCTCACTCAATTCAATAAAAAGTTAGGCCGAGCGATCTGCCCGGGGCGCGTGGTTATCGGGATTATCGTGGCGCCATTAGGGCGGCGGTGACGGCGCCACGCGATATCCAATTCAGCCTCGCCCCAGCGCGACGATTTCCGGCGCGATGTGTTCGGGTCTGAAGCCCAGCCCGAGTAGCCGCGCCGGGATACGCGAGAGAAATGGAACCCCGGTCAGGATGCGTAAGGCCAGAGGCGGCTTGACCTCGCCCGTCGCGCCAAGCGTTGGCGCGATGATGTTGTCTTGCATGATGAGCTGGAGGCGTTGTGTGGCCCGGGTTGGAAACTCGCGGCGTTCCTGAACTTTTTTCAGGTCTTCGAATGTGAGGTGACCGCCTTTAAGCGGGCGCCACAATAGATTGGCGGCGGCGACCGCATCCTGCACGGCAAGGTTCACGCCGACACCCCCGATGGGGCTCATGGCATGCGCCGCATCTCCGATACACAGAAAGCCCGGACGGGCCCATTCCTTCAAGCGATCAACGAGAACCGTCAGCAGTTTGACCTGGTCCCAATGGGAGATGGCGTTGGCGCGTTCCGGTTCGAACGGCAGGAGTAAGCCGACGAGCTTGTGAAATGTATCCAAGCCCGCGGCGCGGATCTTTGCATCCCCGCCTTTTGGAATGACGTAGGCGCACTGCCAATAATCTCCGCGATTGAGCATGACGAATACGCGGCCGGCGTCAAAGCGGGCCTGCGTCTGATCGGTGTCGGATGGCTCGCGCGGAAGGCGAAACCATAGAACATCCATGGGAGCACCGAAGCTCTCGCTTTCGAGACCTGCCGCTTTGCGCAACTGCGAGTCGCGACCGTCGGCGGCGACGACAAGATCGGCTTTTACCGTGAAAGACCCCTCGGGCGTGTCGACGTTGACGCCCGTGACGCTGTCGCCGTCAAACGAGAGGCCGGCCGCGCGGGCCTGCATCTTCAAATCGAATGAGGGATACTCACGTCCGCGATCGGCAAGAAAATCCAGGAAGTCCCATTGCGGCATCAACGCGATATATTTAGCCTTTACGGGCAGGTGCGAAAAGTTCGCCATGACGATCGGCGTCGTGCCGAAGCGCCCGCTAAGTTCCTTCACCTCCTGGTGCGGCAGCGCGAGAAATGCATCGAGCCAGCCCAGTTCGTGCATATTCTGCAGCGTCGAGGGATGGATCGTGTCGCCGCGAAAATCACGCAGGAAGTCGGCGTGCTTTTCCAACACGAGCGTCGAGACGCCGGCACGCGCCAACAACACGCCGAGCATCAGCCCGGCGGGGCCGCCTCCCGCAATACAGCATTGAACGCGACGATCCATAGTTGTCGATATTAGACCGGGATTTTGGCTTTGCGCAGCTGTCCGATGACGCGATCGCGCTTTTCTCCCGGCACGCGCAGCCGCAACGATACCGTGCCGTCCTCGCCGTCAATGCGTTCGAGGATTTCGGTATTTTCGTGAAGCCATGCCAGTAGCCGGCCGTCGGAAGCGGGAATTTGCAGGTTCAGGACGGCGTCGTGAGCGCCGAGGCGGGTATCCAATGCAGCGTAGAGGTCGTCCAGCCCCTCGCCGGTGGCGGCCGACACCAGAACGGGGGCGCGCTCGTTTCGCCGGGCCTCGTGCTGCAATTCAGAGAGACGTTCCGGCGAGATCAGATCGACCTTGTTCCAGACTTCGAGAATGTGGCCGTTCACGGCTTGCGTGTCGATGCCAAGATCGGCGAGCACGGCTTCGACATCGCGTGCTTGCGCCTCGGTTTCCTCATGCGCGATGTCGCGGACGTGAAGGATGATGTCGGCCTCGATCACCTCTTCCAACGTGGCTCGGAAGGCTGCGACGAGCATCGTCGGCAGATCGGAGATGAAGCCGACCGTATCGGACAGAATGATGCGGCGCTGGCTCGGAAGACGAACTTCGCGCATCGTCGGGTCGAGCGTCGCGAAGACCTGATCCATCGCAAGCACGCCCGCGCCCGTGATACGATTGAAGAGCGTGGATTTCCCGGCGTTGGTATAACCGACGATAGCGGCGACGGGATACGGTACCTTGCGCCGGCCTTTGCGGTGCAATTCGCGCGTCTTTGCGACTTGTCCCAGGTCGCGCTTTAGCGCGTCGATGCGATCCTGCAGCATTCGCCGGTCAAGCTCGATCTGGGCTTCGCCGGGGCCGCCAAGAAATCCGCCACCGCCGCGCTGGCGCTCCAAGTGGGTCCAGGCCCGCACGAGCCGGCCCTTCTGATAGGTGAGATGCGCAAGCTCAACTTGAAGCACGCCTTCACGCGTGCGGGCGCGCGCGCCGAAGATCTCAAGAATGAGCCCGGTGCGGTCGATAACCTTGGTGTTCCATGCCTTCTCGAGATTGCGCTGCTGCACAGGCGTCAAGGCGTGGTCGACGATCACAAGCCCAATTTCCTGCCCGGCAATGACCGACGCTAACTCATCCACTTTGCCCGAACCGAACAGAGTGGCCGGCCTTGGAGTGGCGACCGGAATGATCGCCGCATCGATGACGTCGAGGTCGATGGCGTGTGCCAGACCGATCGCTTCCGCCAACCGGTTTTCTGGTGAATGAATGTGGGGCGACGCCTGCGGGCTTGCGCCCGCGAGCGCATGGCGCTTCCAGATCGGCACGAGGACAAGTGCTCGCGACGGCGGCGGCCGCGTGGGCGTGCCACCTCGACGGCGGTTCTTTTTTTCTTCCGCTTGCGTGACCGGCTCGTCGTCGTTGTTAGGCGCGCGGCTCAACCCGCGGCGCCCTCGCCGTCCTGATCGTTCAGGTTCACCGGACCGCCCGGCATGATCGTCGATATGGCGTGCTTGTAGACGAGCTGCGAGTGTCCATCGCGGCGAAGCAGCACGCAGAAGTTATCGAACCAACTGACGATGCCTTGCAGCTTGACCCCGTTGATGAGGAAGATCGTCAGCGGTGTCTTGTTCTTGCGTACATAGTTGAGAAAAGTGTCTTGGAGGTTCTGCGTCTTTTCTGGCGCCATTTTTTTTTATCCGCGTTGTTATTGTTCTGCAGGCCTGCCGGTTAGTCGAGGTCAGTCTACAGCCAAGCTTCCATGCAGAGGCCCGGAGCTATGATCGGTGTGGACCGTGCAGCGCACAATAATCACTTATGGGTAGGACAGAAAGCCCCCGCGCGCTGTGCTATTCTCACAGATGACGTGAATATAGCGGCGTTATTTCAGCCACCTGATGAAATTTCAC
>CADECN010000253.1 GCA_902825785.1 uncultured Hyphomicrobium sp.
GGCCAGCGCGCCGACCAGACCGCGATCATCGGCGTCGACGACGAGATCTGCGCCTTCTTTTACACCCGCGTTTATGAGTCCCGTGATGCGTGCTTTGGCTTCCGCCGTGATGACGGGGCCCATTTCGGACTCAGGGTCGGTTGCCGGGCCGACCTTCAAGGCCCGTACCTTCGGCGCCAATGCTTCGATGAGCGTGTCGGCCGTTCTGTCTCCGACTGGGACGGCTACCGAGATCGCCATGCAGCGTTCGCCAGCCGAACCGTAGCCCGCGCCCATTAGTGCATCCGCTGCCTGATCCATATCGGCGTCGGGCATCACGATCATGTGGTTCTTGGCACCGCCGAGTGCCTGCACGCGCTTTCCTGCAGACGTGCCGCGCCGGTAGACGTATTCGGCGATCGATGTCGAGCCAACGAAAGAAACGGCGGCGACGTCGGGCGAATCCAGAATTGCGTCAACGGCCGACTTATCGCCGTGGACGATGTTGAGGACGCCAGGCGGGAAGCCTGCCTGCTGGAACAGCTCCCAAATGAGGTTCGGTGTCGAGGGGTCGCGCTCGGATGGTTTCAAGACAAACGTGTTTCCGCAAGCGACGGCGACGGGGAACATCCACATCGGCACCATGGCCGGGAAGTTGAAGGGCGTGATGCCGGCGACGACGCCGAGGGGTTGGCGGTCGGACCAGCTGTCAATGTCGGGGCCGACGTTGCGCGAGAACTCGCCTTTCAGCAGATGCGGGATGCCGCAGGCGAAATCGACCACGTCGATGCCGCGCTGCAACTCGCCGAGTGCGTCGGCGTGAGTCTTGCCGTGTTCGGATGAGATCGTGCGCGCGATGCGGTCGGCGTTCTGTTCAAGGAGCTCCTTGAAGCGGAACATGAACTTGACGCGCTTCAGGGGCGGAGTTGCGCCCCAAGCGGGCGCGGCGTCCTTGGCGGCCGCGATGGCCGCGTTGACCTCATCGACGGTGGCAAGCGGAAGCGTCGCGGTCTGTTCGCCGGTGGCGGGGTTGAAAACCGGCGTCGCCTTTGGCGAGGCTGACGGCGCCTTGCGGCCGTTGATGGCGTTGGCGATGGTTTGCATGGCTCAGGCCGCGGTCTTTAGAACTTCGGTGAAGGTGTCGAACAAGAAGTCGATTTCGTCCTTCGAGACGATAAGCGGCGGCGAGAGCGCGATGATGTCTCCCGTCTGGCGCACGAGCAGGTTTTTCTCGAAGCATTTGACGAAACGGTCGTAGGCGCGCTTGCCTGGCTGAGCCGGGTCGGGCGCGAATTCGACGGCGCCGATGAGGCCGATGTTGCGGATGTCGATGACGTGCGGCAGGCCCTTCAGGGCGTGCACGCGCTCCTGCCAGTAGGGCGCGAGTTCGGCGGCGCGCGTCAGCAGGCCTTCCTCCTCGTAGGTGTCGAGCGTGCCGATCGTGGCGGCGCACGCCATCGGGTGGCCCGAATAGGTGTAGCCGTGGAAGAAGTCGATCATCCACTCCGGCCCGTTCATGAAGGCGTCGTGGAGGTGGTCTTTCACGAACACCGCACCCATCGGGATCGTGCCGTTGGTGATGCCCTTGGCCGTGGTGATGATGTCGGGCGAAATGCCGAAGTAGTCCGAGCCAAACGGCGTTCCGAGACGTCCGAAGGCGGTGATGACCTCGTCGGCAATCAAAAGGATGTCGTGTTTGCGGCAGATCGCTTCCAGGCGCTTCAGGTAGCCTTTGGGGGGAATGAGGACGCCGGTCGAGCAGGCGACCGGTTCGACGATGACAGCGGCGATGGTCGAGGCGTCGTGGAGCGCGACGAGGCGTTCCAGATCGTCGGCCAGTTCCACGCCGTGCTCAGGCTCGCCCTTGGTGAAGGCGTTCTTCGTCAGATCGTGGGTGTGACGCAAATGATCGACGCCGGCAACGAGTGCGCCGAACATCTTACGGTTGTTGGCGATGCCGCCGACGGCGGTGCCGCCGAAATTGACGCCGTGGTAGCCGCGCTCGCGGCCTATGAGACGAACCTTTGTGCCGTTGCCCTTGGCGCGGTGATAGGCGATCGACATTTTGAGCGCCGTCTCAACCGACTCGGAACCCGAGTTGGTGAAGAAGACGTGGTTGAAGCCCTTGGGCGCGAGGTTGACGAGCCGGTTCGCGGCTTCGAAGACGCGCGTGTGTCCCATCTGGAATGTGCCCGCGAAGTCGAGCGTCGCTGCCTGCTTGCTTATCGCTTCGACGATCTTCGGGCGGCAGTGTCCAGCGTTGACGCACCATAATCCCGACGTGCCATCGAGGACGCGGCGGCCATCGTTAGTGATGTAGTGCATGCGCTCAGCGCCGACGAACAGCCGGGGCGCCGCCTTGAACTGCCGATTTGCGGAAAACGGCATCCAGAAAGCGCCTAGGTCGTTAGGCTTGTGCTGGACGTTCATCGGACACTTCCTTGTCTAGTGTTCAAAATATGAGAGTAACTATTCCGCTTGCGAGACGGCATGGGTCAAGGCCGCGGAAAAAACGTCCATGCCTTCGCGCACGAGTTCGTCGCTCGCCGTCAGAGGCACGAGGAAACGGATGACATTACCGTAGGTGCCGCAGGAGAGCAGAATCAGCCCACGGTCACTGGCTGCCTTGAGCAAGGCACTCGTGAGGGCAGGCGCGGGTTCGTTGCTGGATTTGTCTTTCACGAGTTCGATCGCGCACATGGCGCCGAGGCCGCGGACGTCGCCGATGCAATTCAGGTTGGAGTTGTCGCGCAGCTCGGCACACCGATCCATGATGATCTTGCCGATGGCGTTGGCGCGCTCGCACAGATTTTCTTCGGCGATGACGTCGAGAACGGCGTGGGCGGCCGCGCAGGCGACTGGATTGCCCGCGTAGGTGCCGCCGAGCCCGCCGGGATTGGATGCGTCCATCACGTCAGCGCGGCCGACGACGGCGGACAGTGGCATACCGCCTGCCAAGCCCTTGGCCATCGTCACGACGTCGGCCTTGATGCCGTAGTGCTCCATCGCGAACATCTTCCCGGTGCGCGCAAAGCCGGTTTGGATCTCGTCGGCGATAAGCAGCATACCGTGTTGATCGCAGAGGCCGCGCAGGGCCGTCATGAACTCTTTCGGCACGATGTTGAAGCCACCTTCGCCCTGTATCGGCTCAATGATGATGCCGGCGATGCTGGAGGGATCGGCCGTCGACTTGAAGAGCGAATTCAGTGCGCGCAGGCACTCGGCGACCGAGATGCCGTGAAAGAGATTAGGGAACGGCACATTGTAGATATCGGGAGGGAAAGGGCCGAAGCCCTTCTTGTAGGGCACGACCTTGCCGGTCAGAGCCATACCCATATGGGTGCGGCCGTGGAAGCCGCCTGAGAATGAGACGATGCCGGTGCGTCCGGTGAAGGCGCGTGCGACCTTGACCGCGTTTTCGACGGCTTCGGCGCCGGTCGAGACCAGCATGGTCTTGGCAGGGCCGGGGACGGGTGCGATGTCGTTCAGGCGCTCTGCTAACGTAATGTAGTTCTGGTACGGCGTGACCTGGAAGCAGACGTGGCTGAAAGCCTCGAGCTGATCCTTGATCGCCTGCACCAGACGCGGATGTTGGTGGCCCGTGTTGACGACGGCAATGCCGGCGCCGAAGTCTATGTAGCGCTTGCCGTCTTCGCTCCAGATCTCGGAATTAAGCGCCTTCTTGGCGAAAATCTGAGTGACGTTGCCGACACCGCGAGGCACGGCCTCCATGCGGCGCGTTTGTAGTTCGGCGGACGTCGGCATGGTCAAATCCTCACAGGTCGGTGGCAGGCGACTTGTATCACTGTTTAATACTTTGAACAACGTGATCAGTATATTCAATCAGCAGGTCAGGTCGTGCCATCTGCCTTAAGCTGCGACACTTCTCCCGGCGGCAGGCCCAGCTTTTCGGCCAGCACTTCCGCCGTGTGCTCACCGAGCAGCGGTGGCGGCGTCGCGCTCATTTGGCTTTCACCGTGTATGCGGATCGGTGACGCGACGGTCGGCACGCGTCCAGCGGCGGCGTGGGGAAGCTCGCGCACGAGGCCGCGTGCTTCGACATGTGGGTCCTGGAATACGCGATCAAGCGTATTGATGGGCGCGACCGGGACGCCCGCCGCCGTAAAATTTTCGATCCATTCGGTCGCTGCTCGGGTGCGTAACGTTTCTGAGATCAAGCCAGTCAGGGCGGCGCGATTGGCGACGCGTGCGGGGTTGGTTGCGAAGCGTTCGTCAGAAATCCATTCGGAATGACCGGCTGCACGCGCGAAGGATGCGAACTGGTTGTCATTGCCGACGGCAACGATGATGTGACGGTCGGCGGTGGGGAAGGCTTCGTAGGGTACGATATTCGGGTGTGCGTTGCCGAGGCGCGCGGGTGCTTGTCCTGAGGTCAGGAAATTCATCGCCTGATTGGCAAGCATGGCGACCTGGCAATCGAGTAGCGAGATATCAATGTGCGCGCCCTTGCCGGTGCGCGTGCGTTCCTGGAGCGCGGAGAGGATGCCGACGGTGGCGTAAAGACCGCTAACGAGATC
>CADECN010000254.1 GCA_902825785.1 uncultured Hyphomicrobium sp.
CCGGCCGCCGCCTTGATCAGCACCGGGAAGCCCATTTCCTTGGCGACCTTCATCGCCTCGGGTTCGCTCGTCACCGCACCGTTAGAGCCCGGCACGACGGGGATGCCGAGGCGGCGCGCCGTTTCCTTGGCCTCGATCTTGTCGCCCATGATCCGGATGTGATCGGACGTCGGGCCGATGAACGTGATCTTGTGCTCTTCGAGGATTTCCGCGAAGCGGGCATTTTCGGAAAGGAAGCCGTAGCCTGGATGCACGGCGTCGGCGCCGGTGATCTCGCAGGCCGTCACGAGGGCCGGAATATTGAGATAGCTTTCGCGCGCCGCCGGCGGTCCGATGCACACGCTTTCATCAGCAAGGCGAACGTGCATGGCATCGGCGTCGGCGGTCGAATGGACCGCGACGGTCGCAATGCCAAGCTCGCGGCAGGCGCGCTGGATGCGAAGCGCGATCTCTCCCCGGTTCGCAATCAGGATTTTGTCGAACATCGGGACTGCCGCCTACTCGATAATGATGAGGGGTTCGCCGTATTCGACGGGTTGCGCGTTTTCGAACAGGATCGCGGTCACGGTGCCGGAGCGCGGTGCCGGTATCTGGTTCATGGTCTTCATGGCTTCGATGATGAGTAGCGTGTCGCCCTGGTTCACCTTCGAGCCGATGTCGCAGAAGGTGGCGGCGCCGGGTTCGGGCGAACGATAGGCCGTCCCGACCATGGGCGATTTGACGGCGCCGGGATGCTTGGACAGGTCGCTGCCCGGCGACGCGGCCGCCTTCGCCTCGATTACGGCGGGAGCGGACGCGGCCATGGAGGGCACGTAGGTTGCGGGAACGGTCGCGGCGACCGAGATCTTCTTGGCGACGCGGATCTTGAGGCCGCTTTTCTCGATCTCGATTTCGGTCAGGCCGGTGTCGATCAGGAGTTCCGCCAATTCACGGATCATCTGACCTTCGGGCGTTGACTTGGTTCCCGTGTCTTTTGCGGTCATTCGTCGGTTGTCCCTGGTCAATCGCGTTTTTCTTGCCGGCATCGCCCGTGTGCCTGGCTGTTATGTTCGCTTCGCCCTGCGTGCAATGAGTTCGGCCATGGATTCAATTGCCAACTCGTAGCCCTTGGGTCCGAGGCCGCAGATCACGCCGGTCGCGGCCAGCGAAATGTAGGAATGCTGGCGAAACTGGTCGCGCCGGAAAATATTCGACAGGTGGACCTCGATCACCGGCACTTCTGCTGCCTGCAGCGCGTCGAGGATGGCGACGGAGGTGTGGGTGTAGCCGCCGGCGTTCAGGATGATGCCCTTCGCCTTGCTGCGCGCCTCCTGAATCCAATCGACGATCTCGCCTTCGCTATTGGACTGACGGAAATCGACCGCGAGTTTGACGGCGGCGGCGGCTTTCTGCGTGCGGGCACGCAGATCGTCGAGCGTTTCGCGGCCATAGATCTCCGGCTCGCGCGTGCCGAGCAGGTTCAGGTTCGGTCCGTTCAGAACATAGACGAGATCGGTCATCGGCCGGGATTTTGGGGGTGTTAGGCCCGTTTCGGGCGGTCAGTTGCGCGGGTGGACCGGTCTATCAGTTTTCGCCAGTTGCGCAAAGTGTGCGGGCGGGCGCAGGCCCGCCCTGGCAACTTTGTCTAACAAATTGTTATTGTTTATTTTTATCCAAGATAATCGTTAGCAGGTGGAGCAGCCGCTGGTGCGGAACTCGGTAACGAGCGTTTCCAGCTGCACGTGAAGGTCTTCCGGAGCGCCGGGAATCGACTTGGTGCCAACCAGGAAGTGCGGCGTGCCGTTGATGCCCATGTCCTTGGCGAGCGCTTTCATGCTCTCCAGTTCGTTCTTCACGTCGTTGCCCGCCATGTCGGCTTTCAGCTTCGCCATGTCGAGGCCGAGACCTTCGGCGACTTTGAGCGCGCTGGCTTCGTTGGCCTGACCCTTCATCGCCATCAGCCCCTGGTGGATTTCCCAGTACTTGCCCTGGCGCTTGGCGGCGAGCGCCACGCGCGAGGCCTCCTCCGAGCCCTTCGACAGGATCGGCAGCTCCTTGAAGACGAAACGCACGCGCTTGTCGGTCTCGATCAGCTTCTGAACTTCGGGTAAGCCGCGTTTGCAGTAGCCGCAGTTGTAGTCGAAGAATTCGACAACGGTGATGTCGCCGTTGGGATCGCCCGCTACCGGGCTCTCCGGGTTGCGATAGATCGTCTTGGCATTGGCCGACAGATAGGTTTTCAGCTTTTCGGAATGTTCCTTCTCCATCTTGGCGTCGAGGGCATTCTGCACGTCGATCATCACCTCGGGGTTCTTCATGAGGTAGTCGTGAATGATCTCACCCAAGGCTTTCTTCTGTTCGTCCGTGAAGGTCGATCCGCCGGCGGTCGGCGCGATCGTCTCGGCCACGGTCGGTGCCGGTCTGGCAACCAATAGGACGGCCGGGATCAGCAACAGGGCAGCGGCTGCGGTCGCGGCCCTGACGTTCCAAAGGGCGCGGCGGAGCTTGGCTACGTCGAACATGCGGGTCTCGCTTTCTAGAATGGGCCCGCGTCAGGTCTGGGGCCGGTAGTTGATGATGTCGTCGTTCTTAAGCCACTCGGGCGAGCCCTCGCGGAGGCGGGTTTGCGCTCTCTTGGCGAAAATCTGCGCCTGCTTCAAGTTACCTTCCTGAAAATAGGCCTGGGCGGTCATGGCGTCGGCCTCTGGGCCTTTGCCCTGCTTGTAGTACGCATTCGCCAGCATGCGGAAGGCCCGGGCATTCTGGTCGTCGATCAGGGATTTGCGCAGAAGTGCCACGCTTTCGTCGATGGCGGCTGGCCTGTCTTCCGACTGCAGCGCGGTCGCAAGCTGCACGCGCATCAGCGAGCTGTCAGGCGCCAGTTTCAGGGCTTGGCGCAGCGGCGCAATGGCAGCCGCGTTGCGGCCCGACCGCATCAGCACGTCGGCCTTCATTTCGTGGAAATAGGGGTTCGACGGGTTCTCGCGGATCAGACCTTCGATGTCGACCAGCGACGCTTCGAGCGCGCCCTCGCCGCCCTTGAAGAATTTCGCAATTGCGCGGGCGTAGCGGCCCGGCAGGGACATGTCGGTTGGCGGATAGCGGTTAAAGACGGTGCCGGGCCGTTCCAGATAGCCGGACAGCTTGGCTTTCATCAGGTCGTGGCGGAGCTGGAGTTCCGGCGGGTCGGTCTGGTTGACATAGGGGCTCTTGGACACGATATCGCGCAGCCGCGACAAGCGGTCGGTCGCGACAGGGTGACTGCGCACGAACGGGTCCTTGTACTGGTCGGACACGTATTCCTGCTGCTGGAAGCGCTCAAACGTTTCCAGCATACCTTGGCCCGACTGCTTGGTCGCCGACAGGTAGTTCAGGCCAGCCTGGTCGGCGGCCGATTCCTGAGAACGGCGCTCAGCGAGCAGGCCGCGCATGATCACCTCGTTGCCGCCCTGCATGACGGCCTGGCCGCCCTGCATGGCGTCGCGTCCACCGTCACCGCCGGCGACGCCGCCCGCCACCATGGCGCCGATGCCGATGATCTGGGTCAGCAATGCGCGCGTCTGATCCTTGGCAATACGGGCGCGCAGCGCCGCCATGTGCCCGCCGGCGATGTGGCCGGCCTCGTGCGCGATGACGCCGATCACCTCGTTGGGTGTCTTGGCCTGCATCAGCGTGCCGGTGTGCATAAAGACGTTCGCGCCATCGAGCACGAAAGCGTTGAAGGCTTCGTTGCGCACGATGCGCACCGTCACGCGTCCGGTGCCGAGGCCGGCGGCGCGGAAAACGGGCCGCGCGTAATCCGACAGCAGCGTTTCAATTTCGGTATCGCGAATGAGCGGAAGCGACTGCGCGCACACGGCTTTCTCGGAACCGATCAAGGCGGCGGCAACAATCGCCACGCGCAGTGCATTGGGCATGCGCTCGACGCGGTACGGGCGGGCTTTGACAGGAAATGTCATCCGCGGTCCTAGCTTTTCCAAGATGCCGGGCGATCGGCCGAATGAAGGTATTCACGAAGCCAAGGCGGGTCAAATCGTCCGCCGCCGCGCGCCCGCATGTGCGGTGATAATGGGGCGCCAGCATGGCGGGTTGTGCAGCGCGTTGCGAATGCGCGTGCTTAACGCGATGCCGGTCGGGCATCGCGTCTTGCTGGCATTCGCAGGCCCGTCATACTGCAGCGGCGTGCGCTATTCTCCGCCGAAGCGGCGCTGCCACCAGCCTTTACGCTGCGGTGCCGCCTGGTCGTCGACCTTTGCAGGCTCCTCGCCGCTTCCAAGCACAACGCGCTCGATCTTGGCTTCGGTCGAATCCTGTTCGTGACGGCGACGATTGGCCGGCGGCGAGGTTTCAACCGCGACCGGTTCGCTCGTCGGTGGAGCCGCTTCGGGAGCGGCGGCGACGTCATCCTTCGCGTTGGCCGCTGATGGCACGTCCCAGAGCCGTTCGCGGCGCGGGCGCTGGCGCGGCCCG
>CADECN010000255.1 GCA_902825785.1 uncultured Hyphomicrobium sp.
GGACAGGGCGATTGCCAAGGTGGAACGGAGTGCGACGGGATAAATAACTGCAACTCCCGGCAATCGCCGTGCGGATAAGCTGATCATTGCCTGGAATCCGTTAACCCGCCGTTAACGCTAACGTCGCGCGCTGGCACGGACGCATCGCGCTTGCCGGAGTAGCCCATGTCCGGATCCCTCGAACCCTGTAGTCCCGCCCAACCCCATGATCTCTCCAACAAGGTGTCGCGAATTTGACCGCGGCGCGGCGAAAGGCGGGTTACGTCGGCATAGCGGACGTTTGGGTCAAGAGGGACCAAACCGGGCGCGGCACCGGGCCGACATCAGATAGGACGGGATGAGGCGCGTCGGGCACTTGGAACGATGCCCCCGTTGCATGAAGGTTCGCCGTGAAAAGCTTGATGATTCGCAAGCGGAGGGCGCGCGATGACGGTAGCAATCAAGCAGCCGGAAGTACGGCAAGAAGGGAGCGAAGCGGGCCTTTCGATCGCCGATCTCGTTCTGCTGCGGGTGACGGCCGGCGGCGCCACGCGGGCAGATCTGCAGCGCGACCTGGCGGCGCTTGTCGCCCCGCGCGTGTCCGGGACGCAGTTCCGCAGGGCCGCGGAGCTCGCGATCGGCGGCCACGCGGGGCGCAATCTTGTGACGGAAACGCGCGGCCGGCTATCTGCGACGGCGTCAGGGACCGTTGCAGCTACAGCATTTGTCGTTCCCGGACGCCTGGCGAGCGGGCCTTGGCCAGAGGTGCGCGACGCGCTTGTCCTGAAGGGCGCGGGCATCGTTCCGAACTCGAGCACGCCGCGCGCGCTGCAAAGGGTCGAAAGCCTGGCGGCCCTCGTGTTGCAGCGGCATTTCGGCCTATCGACGACACGTGTTCTATCGCCAACCGATCTGCGCTCGGCGCTGGCAATCGTGGCGCTCGAACGCGCGTTCGGAAATAAGATCAAGACCGGGCTTGGCAAAGGCTCGGGACTTCCGGCCAAGGCCGGGCGGCTGCTGGCAGCCCAGCTTTGCAAAGCGCCGCGTGAATATTCGAGCGACGGGAAGCTGATCCTGGCACTCGCCGGGGACGTTGCATCGACGCAGGACCTGACGCTCGAAGGATTGAAGCTCGCGCTTCTGCGCAAGTTGACGAACGTCTCGGAAGCAGATGCGAGCGAAGCAGCGGTTCCGCGCAGAGCGCGCGCGCAGCCGATCAAGCCCGACAACGACGCGACGCCGCTGCCCGAAACGGGAGCGCCGCCACCCTCCGTCGCGGTGCCACCTGACATGAGCGAATTCTGTAGCGCTGTGTTGGCGGCGGCACGACCCATTTCTGAGGGCTGGCCAGGAAACCGGAAGGCGTTTATCTCTCTGGTATGGCGTGCGATTCGCCATGGTCGGCCGGATTGGGGGCTTTCCGAGATCGCGTTCAAGGGAATGCTTGCCGAAGCTCACCGCTGCGGTCGCATTGAACTTGTTGGTGCCGACCTGAAGGATGGCCGCGATCCCAAGATTCTTGAGGATTCACGGATCCTCTACAAGAACACCATCTGGCACTTCGTGCGCGTCGAAGACTAAAGGCAATTCGTTTCGATATGGGCGTCGAAGCCAGTTCCCTCAAGAATCAGCCGTTTGCTCCGCCGCTGGCGCCCGACAAGCTCAGCGAAGCGTTCGAGCACTCGATTACTTGGGAAGACGATCTGTGGCGCGCCGATCCGGTGGACGTGCCGGAGATCCACGCCAAAGCGCGGCGCAAATTCCATGACCTCGTGACAACCGTCACGTCGGGCCGTGGCTACCACGTGCGCGAACGCATTCTGCTGTTCCACGGTCAGTCCGGCTCCGGCAAGACCCACCTTCTGCGCGCGCTGCGGACGGAAACGCACCGCACGGGTCAGGCTTATTTCGGCTATGCTCAGATGACGCCCGACGTCGCGAGCTACGCCGACTTCTACTTGCGTCGCCTCGTGCATTCGCTCGAGAAGCCGTATGATCCCGACCGGTTCGGGGAATCGGCGCTTTCGCGGCTCACCAACAAACTGGTGCTCGACTCGGGCGTCATCTCGGCTGCCGATCTGGATCAGCTCCGCGACGCACAACTCGACGACGGCGAGCTTGCTCGCCTCATCCTGCGGCTCGCCGACGACATCGTGGCGAGCGAGAAGTTTCAGACCCGTGAAGTCGATATCAACATTGTGCGCGCCCTGCTCTACCTACAGCGCCGCGACCCGCGCATCGATCAGCGCGTGCGCCAGTATTTGCACGGCAGGCAGCTTTCTCCGATCGCGCACGAGGCAGTTTCTGCGCTCGATCCCAATACGGGCGAGGATCGGTCGTTCGAAATCATCGCCGCGATTGGCGCGCTGGTGTGGAGCGTGGATCGCGGTGCGCTCGTCTTCTGCATCGACCAGGTCGAGGATCTGCGCTTCTTCGACAACTCTGAAGAGCGCTTCCAGCGCGCGATCCGCGACCTCATCCAGATCGCCAATCGACTGACCAACGCCATCCTCATCATCTCGTGCCTTGAGGATTTCTATGGCCAGGTCCGCTCCATGGTGGCGCAGTCGTATATCGACCGCATCGAGAAGTCGGGGCCGGTTCTGCTGCGCGAAGCGCGTACGCCGGAAGAAGCGCGCCTCATCATCTCTAAGCGCATCGCGCATCAGGCGGAGGTGACGGGCGCGGGTTTGAGCTTCCCGGACGCTTCGCAATACTTCGGGCCGCAGTTCTTCGAGGAATTCGGAGGGCTGTCGACGCGCCGACTTCTGGAACACGCGCAAACGCGCCTGCGCGAGGCGACGTCGACAGAGGGCGACGAACGCGAGCCGGATCAGCCGAAAACGTCTTTCATCAGCACGCTGGCGCAGGCACTCGGTCAGGCAGTGGGCTTCGGCGGTGGCGCCGAAGACGATGCGCCGGCCGCTCTTTCAGCCGTCCAGTTCCGCGAGATGTGGGAGCGCTTCGCGAATGAGAGCGAAGCCGAGATGCCGGCCGACGATAACGAACTGGTCGACGTGTTGACGGCCGCGTTGCTGCTCGCGCGCGACGAATGGGGCAAGGCCATCGACGTGACGGTGAAGCGCCTCGAACTGGGCGACGACCTGCCTGCGTTCGATCTTACCGTGCGCCACCGAACGGGCTTTGCCAGCGACTTGCGGGTGTTCCTGTGCAACCGTCCGACCCAGGGCGGCGGCTTGAAGCGCCAGCTCGACAAGGTGCTGACCGCCATGCAGGGCAAGCCCTGCTTCATGTTGCGCGCATCCGACTTTCCACCCAACAAGAAGAACCAGACCGCGCAGGCATTCCGGAAATTCCGCGACGGCGGCGGCCGGCAGCTCCTCGTCCCCATCCCCGAATGGGAGCGCATGATGACGGTACGCGAGTTCACGGCGCATCACCGCGGAGACGCGGGCATGACGCAGTGGCTGGAAGGCACCAAGCCGCTATCGAGCCTGATCTCGATCATTCACCTGCTTCGCCTCGACCTGCTCGGACGCCCCGTGCCGAGGCTGGTGCAGAAGGAGATGGACGAGGGTCAGGCGTCGCTCGGAATGGATCACCCAAGCACGGTGGCGCGCGATGCGGGCGCGGATGCCGGTGTGCCGGCGAACGACGACGATCTGCCGATGTCGGTTATCCTCGACGAAAACGGCAGCTACGGTTCAAGCATCCTTTCGGGTCGCGAGGTCGGCAACCGCGGCCGTCCAGTTACGCTCAACAAGAGCGTCTTGAAACGCCATGCGGCGTTCCTCGGCGGTTCGGGCTCGGGCAAAACCACGCTGGCGCTCTCGCTCATCGAGCAACTTCTGCTGCGCGGTATTCCCGCCGTTCTGATCGACCGCAAGGGCGATCTGGCAAGCTACGCGAACCCTGAAGTCTGGAAGGCGACCGAGAACGAGACACTCGAGCGGCGCGCGGAACGCGAGAAGCTCGCCGATGCGATCGACGTTGCCGTCTATACCCCGGGCCGCGCCTCGGGCCGGCCGATCTCGATAACGCTGCTGCCGAACGGCATCAACGAGCTGCCGGACCATGAGCAGCAGCTGCTCGCAAACCTGTCGGCCGCCGCACTCGGCGAGATGCTGCACCTAAAGAACTCGGCTACGCATCAGAAGCAGTCGGGCGTGCTGGCCGTCGCGCTGCGCATTCTGGGTTCGCTTTCGACCAGCGAAGTGACGCTGGCCGATCTCATCCATCTGCTCGAAGACGAGCATCCGGAACTCACCGATCAGACCCAGCGCATGGACCCATCGGGCAAGCTCCGGCGCGACCTCGTTGCTCAGCTCGACTCGCTGCGTCTGCGCAATGCCGTGCTGTTCGAAGGCGGCGGTGAATCGCTGCGCATGGAGAGCCTGTTCGGGCTTGGACGCTACCAGCGGCCGAACCGGACGCGCCTGTCGATCATTTACACGGGCTTCCTCGGCGACAACGAGAACATCCTGTTCTGGGTCTCGCAGTTCC
>CADECN010000256.1 GCA_902825785.1 uncultured Hyphomicrobium sp.
GCTGGACTTCCATCACACGACCACGACCGCCATAGGAGATTCGTGCCTCGGCCAGCTTGTCATATGAGATCGTGTTGTCCTGTGCGATGTCGCGCGCCCGAATGACGCCCGCGACGTTCAAGACGCGAACCTCAAAATTGACCCTGACTTCCTGGCTGCCCGAGACCAGCATATTGCCGTTAGGAAGGACGTCCGTAACCACAGCAGCGATCAACAGGTCGATGCTCTCGGAACGCTGAATTGCGCCTTTGCTGTCGGTCGAAGTCGTCCGACCAAAATTGCCGTCCACTTTGCCGGCTCCGGCCGCCGTCCAGCCTCCGAAGCCAAGGTCGTAGTCGAGGCTTGTCGAGAGGCCGCCCTTGGAATCGCGCGAGCGCTCCAATGTGTTGTCGAGCTGCGCCTTATCTTTAATCTGGATCTTTACAGTCACCACGTCGCCTGGGCGCATGGCGCGCCCGTCACGAAAGAAATCGGCGCCTGTGTCTCTCCATGCCGAATTGCCTGTCGGCCGATCCGGCCGAGGCGCTGCAAATGTCGCGGGCACGATGGCGCTTGTCGCAAGGCCTGACCCCACAGGCGTCAGCGACGGTTCACGCCCGATTTCCTGAATCTGCTGCATGCTGCAGCCCGCGAGAGTGCATGCAAGCAAGACAATCGCAATTCGTTGGAGAAAGCGCATCATGGCCGCTCCCGCGTTTGCGTGGCGCGCGTCGCGACGACCTCCGCCGCGCCCGCCAGAACCGACGACAGTCTTGCAGCCTTTGAAGTCTCCATTTCGCTCAGCACTGCCCCGGCCACCTTGGGAGCGAGCTTCGAAATAATGGCGGCCGCAACCAGCTCGTTCATCGCGGTAAGCCGTGCCGCTGCCGCCTCGGGCTTCATCTGCGCATAAATTCCGACGAGACTTTCGGTCGCGCGCTTCAAGAAGTCTTCACGCTTCGCAAGCCAGTCTTTGTACTCGTTGGATTTCTCGGTCAGAACTTTGATGCGCTTGTCGATCTCGACTTGCGCGGTCTCAAGCTCTTTCTTCTGAAGTGCAAGCTGTGCGAGCGCAGCCTGGTCCTGCACGCTGGTGCAGTATTGCTCGCCCGGCGTCGGTTCCGCCAACGGCGTTTGCGTCGGCAGAACCATGTCTCCGTCGCTATTCTTGCTAGCTCCGTCACCGTCACTCGCGCCCGTCATCTCGGCGGCGGCGAAACGTGGCAGATCGGCATCATCGTTCGCTGTCGCCCCACCGGCGGCTAAGCACAGCGCCAACGTCGCAAAAATCGCGACGATTGGCGTTTGCCAAATCGGGATGTTCGCGCCGCGCGTCGGCATCACTGCACCACCAGTTCAGCCTGCAGCGCGCCGGCGCTCTTGATTGCCTGGATGACGGCGATAATGCCCTGCGGCTTGAGGCCCATGCGGTTCAGCGCGTAGACCAGGTCGCGCAGGCTTGCGCCGTGCAGCGGCGAAACCGTACCACCGGCTTCCTCGACCGCGACATCCGTTTCCGGAACGACGACTGTCTCGCCTTTGGAGAAGGGTTCCGGCTGCGACACCGTCGCCGACTCGCGGACTTTCACCGTGATATTTCCATGCGCGACCGCGACAGTATTGATACGCACGTCTTTGCCGATCACGATCGTCCCGGTCTTCTCGTCTATGACGATGCGCGCGGGTTGATCGGGCTCGACCTCAAGATCGCCGATCTCGGCGTAGAGCCGTGCCATCGATAGGTTCTTGGGCCGGCGAAGCTCAACGCTGCGGAAATCCTTCTCGCGCGCCAGTTTGGTACCGTATTGGTTTGCGGAATAGGCATTGATCGCATCGACGATACGGATCGCCGTGCGAAAATCCGGGTTGCGCAGTTCAAGCTCGAGATCCGCGTCTTCCTCGAAGCTCCCCGGCGCGTTGCGTTCCAGGATGCCGCCGTTCGCGATGCGGCCGCTCGTCGGAACGCCCTGCGTGATTGATTGCGCCGTGCCAGTCGCCGAAATACCCGACACTGCAACCTGCCCCTGGGCGACGGCGTAGATGGTATCGTCCGCGCCGGTGAGCGGCGTCATGATGAGCGTACCACCCGCCAGCGACTTGGCGTCGCCGAGCGATGAGACGACGACGTCAACGCGATTTCCACGCGTTGCGAATGCCGGCAACTCCGCGGTCACGACGACAGCAGCGACATTGCGCGTGCGCGTCTGGTTGCCACGAATGTTGACGCCGAGTTTATCCAGCATCGACTGAACTGATTGCTGCGTGAACGGCGCGTTGCGCAAGCTATCGCCAGTACCGGAAAGACCGATAACCAAGCCGTACCCGACGACCTGGTTTGAGCGCAAACCACGCACATTAGTCACGTCTTTGATGCGCGTCGCGCTCGTTGCTGGCGTAACCGCGACCAGCATCGCAACGACCGCAAGGATGAGGTGTCTCATGGCACCTCGACGATAAGCGTACGATCCTCGGCAACGCGCGCTTTGACCACAACGCCGGTATCAGGGTTGCGCACGTTGATGATGGCGCCGACCGCACCCGACTGAAGCGGAATCCCGGTGCCGGATATGGAAAGAAAATCCGACGTATAAGTCATTGAGTACGTCTTGCCCTGTATGACGGCTTCTTTCTCGCGCAGGGCTGAAAGCGGAATCGGCTGACCGCGCATCAAAGTGCGCCGAGCAATCCGGCCCACGACGTCGCCGAGCGACCGGGCAAAATTTTCAGACGACGCGCCGAACCGAAACGATTGCGGCGCAACCATTTCTGCGGTGATTTCGTCGCCGGGATAGATGGCGGTCACCGGCGTCATTAGAATGCCGCTGCTCGTTCCTATTTCTGCGCGTGCCACGCCAGCGGCGCCGATCACGAGCGCCAGAGCGACGAGAATTCTATGGGGAACGAGATTGCGCATCAGACGCTACCGGATGCCTTTCGCAAGCGTGCTGTACATGTCGTCGGCCGCCTGAATGACTTTCGAGTTCATCTCATAGGCGCGTTGGGCTGAAATGAGTTCGGTGATTTCCTTGACCGGATCGACGTTCGAATTCTCCAGGTACCCCTGCTGAACCGACGCATAACCTTCCTCGCCAGGAATACCGACGACGGGAGAACCTGAAGCCTCCGTCTCGCGGAAAAGGTTGCCGCCGAGCGGATCAAGACCGGCTTCGTTCGGAAAATTGGCAAGCGTCAGCTGGCCGAGCTGCTGGATCTGATTGGTGCTGCCGATACGGGCAAAGACAACACCTGCGGCATTCACCATCACATCGCTCGCATTGTCGGGAACCGTGATCTCCGGCGTGACGAGATTACCGTCGACCGTCACGAGCTGACCGTTGGCGTTCTTGTTGAAGGCGCCGGCGCGCGTATAGAGGATTTCGCCACCCTCGCCCGCGATCTGGAACCAGCCCCGGCCGTTGAGCGCCAGGTCGAATTTGTTCGACGTGCGCGCCAGCGTTCCCTGCATATTGAGATTGCGGATTGCGGCAAGACGAACGCCCAGACCCACAGAACTTCCCTCCGGGATCTCCGTGTCGTCACCACGGTTTGGCGTGCCCGCCGTCCGCTCCGTCTGATAGAGAAGGTCGGTGAATTCCGCGCGCGCCCGCTTGAAGCCCGTCGTGTTGATGTTCGCGACGTTATTCGCGATCACCTCAACGTTCTTTTCTTGGGCCGCCATGCCCGCCGCTGCAATCGAAAGCGCTCTCATCTTGCCCTACCTCAGATCTGCATACGGCTGATTTCGAGGTAGGCGCCGACGACCTTGTCGCGAACCGCCACCATTGTTTGCATCGTCTGCTCGGCCTGCATCACGGCCTCGACCACCTGCTGGACCGTGGCTTGCCCTTGCATTCCGGCCATTGCCGTCGCTTCACCAGCCTTGACGGTCGTGACTGCGTCGCGCGCCATGGACGCGAGCATCTGGGTAAAGTCGGAGCCGCTTTCCTCGGAGGCCGTCGGAACCGATCCGACCCCCGGCTGCATAAGCGGAGCAACGCCCGCGGGCTTCAGCATTGCAAGCGCGTCGGACATCAGGTGCCTCTCAGAAGATCGATGGTCATGAGGGTCATTTCACGTACCTGCTTGATGACCTGCGTGTTGGCTGAGTAGCCCCGCACCGCCTCGCGCATGTCCGCCATCTCGATCAGCATGTCGACGTTCGGCAGCTTGACGTTGCCGTCCTTGTCTGCCGCTGGATCGCCGGGCCGATGCTCGATCTTGAACGGTGACTTGTCCTCGGCAACTTCGCCAACGTTCACCGTGTCCGCGCCCAACACATCATTGTATGTGTTCTCGAACGAAACCGTCTTGCGACGGTAGGCATCGGCGCCGGGTGTCTTGCCGGTGGAGTTGGCGTTCGCCATGTTCTCGGCGACGACGCGCATGCGCTCCGATTGAGCGAATATGCCGGAGGAAGCGATCTTCGATGCTGCGAGCAGTGGATC
>CADECN010000257.1 GCA_902825785.1 uncultured Hyphomicrobium sp.
CGGATCGTTGAGCTCATCCTTCTTGTAATAGAACTCGATGATCGAGCGCGGCAGCTGGGCGCCTTCCTCGAGTCCGAGCCGCGTTGACAGCGATCCGGCCGCGACGTTGCGCACCACAACTTCGAGCGGTACGATCTCCACTTCACGGATCAACTGCTCGCGCATGTTGAGCCGCTTGATGAAGTGCGTGGGGACGCCGATCTCACCAAGCTTCTGGAAGATGTATTCCGAGATGCGATTGTTGAGCACGCCCTTGCCTTCGATGAGCGCGTGCTTCTTCGCGTTGAACGCGGTCGCATCATCCTTGAAGTGCTGGATAAGCGTGCCCGGCTCGGGGCCTTCGTAGAGCACCTTTGCCTTGCCCTCGTAGATGCGCCGACGCTTGTTCATTCCTGGTCCTCGAAGGATCAAATTTCTGCTCTCACTTGTACTGATCGAAAGACGCGTCGCGCGTTGCGGACAGAGTGCTGACCCCTTGAATTTCCAACCTGTTTTTAGCATGTCGGGGAAGGAGACCAGCGCTTTATCGCGCCTGTTTGCCTTGCGCCCGAGACTAGCCGAAGCGGGGGTCGCACACAATGTAGACCATGAGCCGCAGATGCATATGGTGTCCCTCCGAACCAACCCGTTGATTTGGCTATTGGGACGGATTAACGCTCTCAGGCACGCGGCGATGTGGCCGATATGCAACTCCCGCATGGCGGGTGGCTGTAATTGATGCAATTAAGGGTTGTGACGGTGCAAAAGGCCCGCAACCGGAATGGGGAGACGACGCGATGACGACGTTCGACGAGCGCGAGAAGGGCTACGAAAAGAAATTCGCGATGGACGCGGATTTGAAGTTCAAGGCCGAGAGTCGTCGCAACAAGGCGCTTGCCGAATGGGCGGGTGCCAAGCTCGGCTACTCAGGCGGCACGCTAGAGGATTACATCAAGGCGGTGCGCAAAGCCGATCTAGCCGAGAAGGGCGACGATGATGTCTTGCGCAAAGTGAAGGCGGATCTCGATGCCGCCGGCCTCAACGTGGCCGAAACCGAAATTCGCAGCTTCATGGCGCAGGCACTCGCGAAGGCCGTGCAGGACGTCGAGTCGGCGCGCGGCTGAGGCTCACTACGTTTCTCGAATTTGGGTCGGTGGTCGCGTCAGATTCGACGCGGCCGCCGATTTCGTTCGCGCAGAGGCGCACGCTTTACCCCAGTCGTGCCAGGAACTGGCCGAACTGCAATAGCCCTTCCGGCCACGGCCCGTGACCGGACGCAACATTGATATGGCCTGTCTCGCCGGCATCGGCGAGCGTCGAGCCCCAGGCCTCCGCCAGCTTCTCGGCCCGCGCGTAAGCGCAATAGAGGTCGTTATTGGCGACCACCATGTGGGCGGGGAAGCCGAGCTTGTTCATAGGCATCGCATCGAAGCCGCCGTGACCGTTCTTGGGAGGCCAGCGCTCTCCGCCGGTATCGGGCCAGTAGTGCGCATAGTCGATGTCGGCGGGCGCGACGAGAAACGCGCCGATGACCCCGGCGCGTTTCAGCTTTTCCGACGCGAAGACGACGGCCGGCACGCCGACCGAATGGGCGACCAAGACGGCGGGCCGCGTCGCGCCCGTCGCAAACTTCGCGATGCGATCCCCCCACGCTTCGACCTGCGGGTTGTCCCAGTCGTCCTGGATGACGCGGCGAGCGGTCTTGAGGTTCTTTTCCCACCGGGTCTGCCAGTGGTCGGGCCCTGAATCCTGCCATCCAGGCACGATCAGGATGTCGACTTCGGACGTTTTCATGATGTCGCTGATTAGCGAGGCGGGGCGCGAAAGGGAAGCCCCGGCCGCGCACAGGTTACCGACGACCCTTGGTACGGATGGCAGCGGAAGCGATCGTCGCCCCGCTGCCAGCACTCAGTTCTACCAGCGCCGCTGCCGCAGCTTGCGGTCGGCCTCACGCTGCTTCGTATCGCGCTCGCGCGCCTCGCGGCTGGCGGTACGGAAGTCGTCTTCCAGTACGACGTGGTGGGCGAGGCGCGGATCGCCAAGATCGATCTCCACCACCAGATCGCCGTTGGCTGTCACCCGCGAGGCCAGCGCAATGGCGTGGCCGCGGTAGTTGAGTTGCTGGTGGGCAACCTCGACGCTTTTGCGGTTCTTGATCACCGTGCGGACCGCCAGCGCCGCGACACGCGGAAGCGCACTGCCCAGAAGCTGCTGGGCCTCAGTCGTCGCATGATAGTGAAAAGGAAGGAGGGATCGGGCCATGCAGGTCTCCTTTGCAGACGCGGCTTCGCCCATGCGGAATTGCATGGCGCGAGCGGTCGTCTGGCAAAGGTGTCCGGCTAGGAATTCATGGCACGCAGTTATCCCGATCCTGTGAGGTAGCGGCTGAGATGCGCGCGACATGCGGCGCAAGTGAGGCGTCCACATCGGACAGAGCGGATGTAGTGTCGATCATTGCTGATTCAAGCGGTCGGCTGGACGAGACCGTCAGGCAAGCCCTCCTTACCGGCCACAGCTACGACGCGGAACAAAAAGCTGATGGCAGCCGCGGTCAGCGCCATAAGCACGCCTGCGAACACGACGTCCGACAGGAAATGCGCGCCCTGCGACATGCGCACGAGCCCCGCAAGCGCGCCAAAGCCAATGCCGGCAAGAACAACCTGACGCGCTCGCCGGCGCCGCATGAACGCGGCTGCAAAGAACACCATGAACATCGATGAGGCTTCGCCGCTGACGAACGAGCAGTTGCGTCGGCATTGATCGCTCGGCAGGAGCGCGGGCGAGAACGAACGCGACCCGCCGAACTCGGATAGCTGCGCCGGCCGCGCCCGGCCCCATTGGTCCTTGAGCGCCAGGTTCGCGACGGCGCCCGGACCTATAGCGAGACAGAGCGCCAGAAACAGCCAGCCTGTGACGCCCTGCCCAAGCCAGGTTGTGGGTCGCGACCAGGTGGCGAAGAGACCGGCGACGGCGAGCAGACATGCCGCAATGAAGATTGCCTGGAACACGTATCGGACGAATTGGACGAGCACTGCGGCGCCGACGAAGCTTCCGTCTGTCGTCGCAAAAAGCCGTGCGACAGCGAGGTCGGCGCCGGGAAAGAGCGAGAAGAAAAGTGCGGCCGCCGCGCCGCTCACGCCGGCAAAGAGTGCAATGCCACCGACCCAATCGGTCTGAACGCGCCCCCGCGCGTCAGGCAACGCCGATGCCATGGAACCCCCGCCTGTACCCACGTACCCAAGGGCGACGGTGGCGGCGCGGGGTGACAACGGCGTGTCAGCATCGATTCAGTTTGGTGACATGCACCGCCGATGTTGGGGCAGCACGAACCCACCGCGACGCCCCGTCGCGCCTTCCATGCGTGCGCGCGCGCAAAGCAAACTCGAATTGTGTGTCGAGGCAGCGCTGTCAGCGCGAAGCCGGGACCGGCGGAACTTCCGACGGCTCCGGCACGACGCGACGGCGTTTGCTGTCACCCCACGTGAAGAGGCCGACGCCCGCGAGTACAAGCGACGAGCCGATCGCATCGGCCATCGTGAAGGGCTCGCCTAGAATCGCGATCGCGAGCCCGATCGTCACGACTGGCGACAAAGTTGCGATCATTGATACCGCCTGCGGCGACACACGTTCGAGCCCCGCGTTGATGAGGAACGATGGCAGCACGGTCGCGACCATCGCGCATCCGAAGGCGAGCCAAATGAATCGCGGCGTCGCCGCAAATCCCGAGCCGAACACAACCTGATGCAGGACGCAGAAAACGCCGGCCGACGAAAGCGCGATGCTTGTGAAGAGCGCGCTGCCGAGAGGCGCGATGAAGCGTTTGGCCAGGATTTGGTGCCACGCGAAGCTAATCGCCGCGCCGAGCACCAGAGCCGTGCCGATCACGGTAGACCTGCCGCCAACCGGCAGGTCGATGGCAAAAACCACGGCCAGGCCAAGATATGTGACGGCGGCCGCAGCGAGGGATGTTCGCGTAATCGCTTCGCCATAGAAGGTGGCGCCGATGATCATGACGAATATCGGGTAGGTGAAGAGCACCAGCCGTTCGAGCGAGGCGCTGATGTACATCAGCCCCGCGAAGTCGAACGCAGACGCCACGTAGTAGCCGAGAAAGCCGACGAACACGGCAGCGGCGATAGCGCGCCGCTTTGGCGCGGGTTCGCCTTTCGCCCGTCGCTTCGCGTAGGCCCATAGTCCGACGGCAACGAACACCGGGGTCGCGAACAGCATGCGGTATGCCAGCATCAAGCTCGCATCCACCTGGTCCTGATACGCCAGTTTGATGAAGATGGCCTTGGTTGAGAAAAAAGCCGCGCCGACGGCGGCGCAAGCGTATCCACCAAGTTGGTTCAGCAGGA
>CADECN010000258.1 GCA_902825785.1 uncultured Hyphomicrobium sp.
CGCTTGAAGAGGCCATTGTAGAGCGTGCGGTTGATCCACTCGAAATCGAACAGCGTGATGAGCGCGCGCCGCACCAGCGGATCGGAGAAAACGCTGCGCCGCGTGTTGAACACCAATGCCGTCATGCCGGCCGGCAAACCGATTTCGAACTCGCGCTTTACGATCCGCCCGTCGCGTGCAGCCGAGATGCCGTAGGCGTCGGCCCAGCGACCCGGGTCTTCCTCGAGCCGCAAATCTATCGCGCCGCGCTTGAAAGCCTCCAGCAGCACAGAT
Source organism: uncultured Hyphomicrobium sp. (assembly GCA_902825785.1). Lineage (GTDB taxonomy): Bacteria > Pseudomonadota > Alphaproteobacteria > Rhizobiales > Hyphomicrobiaceae > Hyphomicrobium_B. The sequence continues at coordinate 274 of CADECN010000258.1, forward strand.
CCGTCGCGATAATAGTCGAAGCGCACCTCGTCGAAATTGAAACGGCCCCGATTGACCGGAAGATCACGTCCCCAATAATCGGGGTCGCGCGCGTAGCTGATCGATCGGCCGGGATCGACGCGCGACACGCTATACGGGCCTGATCCAATCAGCGCCGTCATGGACGTGCGATCGAAGGCTTCCTCGGACGTACCGTGTTTGGCGAATATCGGCATCAGTCCAAGGATGAGCGGAAGCTCACGGTCACTTGCGTCCTCGAACTCGAAACGAACCGAACGCTCTCCAACCTTCTCCGCCTTCAACACCTTGGCAAAATAGGTGCGGTGGTTCGGCCGGCCTTTTGTCTTCAGAAGTTCAAACGAATTGATCACGTCATCGGCCGTTACCGCCGTGCGATCCGAGAACCGCGCGCGTGCGTCAATCGCAAACGTCACCGACTTGCGATCATCCGCGACATCGATCGTCTCCGCCAGCAGGCCATAGAGCGTGAAAGGTTCGTCGAGGCCGCGCGCCATAAGGCTCTCGACCGCAAACTCGCGTACACCTGAGGCCGCCACACCCTTGACGATGAGCGGATTGAGGCTGTCGAAGGAGCCAAGTACCCCCAAAGTGATCCGGCCGCCCTTGGGCGCATCTGGGTTCACGTAAGGCATGACTGCAAAGTCGGTGGCCAGGATTGGCGCCCCATGGAGCGCGATCGCGCGCCGCGGCGCCGAGTTCGCCGTGCCGGCCCAGAAGGCCAGGAACAGGACGATCAATAGGCGGGAAGTATTCTTAAGATCCATTCCAAAGTCCGTGGCCGCCCTGCGCATGGGCCGCTGATTTGCCTGATAACACGGAACATTCGTTTCGCTATGGCCCCGACGAGGCGGTTGTTCGGCGCTGCTGAAGCCGGCTAGGGCCTGCGGCCGCCGTGGCAGGCCGGCCACGTTATTCCCTGTCGCGTTCAGCGTCCCCAATGGAGCGGCTTTTGTGGCCACGGGATTGCCGCAATCCCGGCCTTAGTCGGGCGCGGACCGGCGCTAGGGGCGCACGGACCCGCGTTGCCGTTCCAATGGCTTACGCGGCGTTGAGAGGGGTAGGGTCGGCGCGGCCGGCTCTCAGCAAACGAGGATACTCTGGTTCATGAGAAACGCAGTTTTGCGCGGGAACGGGCGGGTCTTGCTATCGGCTTTGGCCATGGCAGCGCTGGCGGCAGCGGCGCCGGCCTTCGGCCAGGAACAAGAAATTCAGATCACACCTAAGAAGATTGAAGCCAAACCCGCCGCTGCTCCGGCCGCAAAACCGGCTGCAGCCCCCGCGGCCAAGCCGGCAGCAGCGAAGGCCGCGGCAGGTGGCGAAGAAAACAAGAGCGCCTGGGTGAAGCTCTGTGAAAAAGCGCCGATCATGAAGAAGAGCGCAGACGGTAAGGATGTGAAGGAAGAGAAGAATCTCTGCCTCACCCACCATGAGCGCCTCGACGGCAACACGGGTATGGTTTTGGTATCCGCCGCCATCCGCCAGGTCGATGGTCAGGACAAGAAGTCCCTGATGGTGATGGTGCCGCTCGGCATGGCGATCCCGCCGGGTGTCCGCGCCGCAGTCTACTCCAAGGAACAGTGGGCTGCTGCCGCCAAGAACGAAAAGGTCGATGAGAAGCTTCTAAAGCCGTTTGACCTCAAATACTCACTCTGCCATCCGGCAGGCTGCACGGCAGAGACCGAAGCGACGCCTGAAATTCTCGACCAGATGTCGAAGGGCGGTGGCCTCATGGTACTTGCCGTCAACGCCGCCGCTCAGCCCATCGGCTTCCCGGTTCCGCTCGATGGTTATAACGAGGCCACAGCCGGACCTCCGATCGACAACAAGAAGTATGCCGAGGCCCGCAGCGAGCTGATGAAGCAGATCCGCGTGCGCCAAGCGCAGATGGCCGAGAAATTCAAAGCCGAGCAGATGAAGAACCTGCCCTTGAATGCTCCCGGCTCGCCCGTCGCAACGGGTTCGACGAACGCCAAGCCGGCTGAAAAGAAGTAAGCGGCACTTCTGTTTTGGAATGCGAACCGCCTCGGGATACCGGGGCGGTTTTGTTTTGCCCTGCCTTTGTCAGCCCTGCGGCCGGTCGCTTGACAGATGCGCGAGGCTGCCCGCCGCATCCCAATTCCGACCGTCAAATGCTTCGACAACGATCTCTGCCGGTTGCGGATCGAGGCACCGCAAATTCACATCGATCCCGTCCGGATTTGAGCGCGGGACGTAGTACGGCTTAACCCCGCACGTCTTGCAAAAAAGATGCTTGGCTGTGCCTGTGTTGAACGTGTAGGTCGCGAGCGCATCTTTGCCTGCCAGCAGCCGAAACCGCGACTGCGGCACGATCATGTGCCGGAAGCCGGTCATGGCACAGATGGAGCAATTGCAATCGATGACGGTCACACGCTCGCCGGCCTCGACCTCGAAGCGTACCGCGCCGCAATGACACCGCCCTTGATGAAGCATTTCCGCCGCCGCTCGATGCCGTAATGGGAGCTATGGCGCCAGATCAGTTCGCCGTGCGCACACGCCGGCGGTACGTGCCAGAACCCTCGCGCACGAAATGGTCCTTTATCTCCGGATGCCGCAGCGGCCGCCCATTATCGTCCGGCAACAGGTTCTGTTCCGAGACGTAGGCGACATACGTCGTTTCGTCATTCTCGGCATAGAGATGATAGAACGGCTGATCCTTGCCCGGCCGGATCTCCTCCGGGATCGACAGCCACCATTCCTCGGTGTTGGCAAACGTAGGATCTATGTCGAATATCAGGCCACGAAACGGAAATAGGCGGTGCCGCACCACCTGTCCGATCGCAAACTTAGCCTCTCGAATGTCGGTCATCAGCGGTATGTGTTGTGACGGGTATGCTTGCGCAAGACCCGCAGGTTAAAGCGCCCCGTACGCCGCAGCCCGCTCCGCATCCTTGGACGCGACGATGCGGGCGAGATCCACAATCACCTTGGCCTGTTTCCAGGTGGCATCGTCCTGCATCTTTCCGTCAAGCATCACCGCGCCGGTGCCATCGGGCATGGCATCCAGAATGCGCTTGGCGAACTTTACCTCCGCCGGGTCCGGCGAGAATACGCGCTTGGCGATTTCGATCTGACTGGGGTGCAGGGACCAGGCGCCGAGACAGCCCTGAAGGAAGGCATTGCGGAACTGCGCCTCGCACGCCGCCGGATCGGAGAAGTCTCCGAACGGGCCGTAGAAAGGTTTGAGGCCGTAGGCGAGGCAGGCGTCGACCATCTTTCCAACGGTATAGTGCCACAGATCCTGCTGATAGAACGACCGGGGTGCCGCCGCATCTGATCCGGCATCCGCCAGCACGCCGTAATCGGGATGCCCGCCGCCGACGCGCGTCGTCTTCATGCCGCGCGACGCGGCAAGGTCGGCGGGACCCAGGCTCATGCCGTGCATCCGCGGCGAGGCAGCCGCGATCGCCTCGATGTTATTCACGCCTTCCGCCGTTTCGAGAATGGCGTGGATCAGGATCGGTTTTGCCACTTTGTGCTTGGCTTCGAGCTGGGCAAGCAGCTGGTCAAGATAGTGAATGTCCCACGGACCCTCGACCTTCGGCAACATGATCACGTCGAGCTTGTCGCCGACCGCGGATACGATCTCCGCGACGTCATCGAGCATCCACGGCGAGTTGAGGCAATTGATGCGGGTCCAAAGCCCGGTCGCGCCAAAATCGTTGTCGCGCGCCATCTGGATGAAACCCTTGCGCGCGTTTCCTTTCTGGTCGAGCGGCACGGCATCTTCCAGATTGCCGAGCACCACGTCGACCTGCCCGGCAAGCTCCTTGATCTTGGAGCGGATCTTCTCGTTGTGCGGCGGCACGAAATGAATCATGCGCTCAAGCCGCACCGGCAGCGCGCGATAAGGTTCCGGTGCTCCAATGGCCAACGGCGCGAAATGCTTGGCGGGCGTACGTGTCGAGGCCATGAACGGCTATCCTGTCCGATAGATTCGGATTTCGGCGCAATCTAGGGGGGATGGGTCCGTAGTCAACGGGACA
>CADECN010000259.1 GCA_902825785.1 uncultured Hyphomicrobium sp.
GAACTCGTCGAACGCGTCACGGACGTCGATCGCGATGCCATCCGCGATATAGCGGCAACGATGTTCGCCGCGCCGGCGACCGTTGCTGTTGTCGGCTCGGGACGGCAGGCGGCAGGACAAGCCAAGCGGACGGCGGAATTTTTTGCTCCAGCGACGGAAGCCGCCATCGAGGCAGGAGGCTAGGGCCGGAATGGCGTTCCTGCGCACAGTCAGGTTCGATGACGATCTGGAGAGCATCCGGGGTCGCAACCTGCTGCTGCGCAGCCCCTTGGCGCCGGACTATGCGCAATGGGCCGAACTGAGGGCCATGAGCCGCGCGCACTTGACGCCGTGGGAACCTTCGTGGCTGCCGGATGATCTTTCGCGCGCCATGTACCGAAAGCGCCTCAGGGCCTACGCAAAAGACGTGCGCGACGACCTCTCATATCCGTATTTCATCTTTGACATTGCGTCATCGCGGCTGCTTGGGGGCGTGACGCTATCGAACGTGCGGCGCGGTTCGGCGCAGTCGGCCTCGCTCGGCTATTGGATGGGTTTGCCCTATGCCGGTCGTGGCCATATGCAGGAAGCCGTTCATACGCTTCTGCCGCTCGCGTTCGCGACGCTTCGGTTGAACCGGATTGAGGCGGCGACAATGCCGGCGAATTCCGCATCGATCCGCGTGCTGGAGAAGTGTGGGTTTGTGCGCGAGGGGCTCGCAAGGTCGTATCTGAAAATAAATGGACGCTACGAAGATCATTACCTTTTCGGACGTGTCGCCGGAAGCGGATCGACGGACTTCACGGGGGCGGCTCATGGCTAGCGCCGCCAGCGCACATCGCATGAGTTCGATCGCGGGGCTCTTGGCTGCCTTGTTCGCGATCCTGTGCTTTGCCGGCCTTGCACGCGCCGCGGATCAACTCACGCCGATTCCGGTTCAGCCCGACGTCGATCGCCTTGAAATCACGACGATGGGTGATGCTTACGAAGGGCGTGGAGACAGCCTTCAGGTCGAGACGGCTGCCGGTGACGACGGCGTTTCCGGCCGCATGACAGTAAGGGCCTCGGTGCCTGGCACAAATCCGAACTGGATGGTGTTCGCGCTCACCAACAAGACGGACAAGCCGATCGAGAGACTTCTCACGTCCGATCGCTATACGGTTTCGGGTTCAGGAACGATCTGGCCGGATCTCGACGCGCGACGGATCGAGAGCATCACGCCGTCGGTTGGCTTCGTGCCCGAGCGCATCAAGAGCGACAAAGCCGATGTGTTCCGCGTCACGCTCGAGCCGGGTCAGACGATCACGTATGTCGTCGAACTTTCGGGCGAGCGCTTCGCACGCATCTACCTGTGGCGGCCGATCGACTACGAAATCAAGAGCCGCGATCGACAGCTGTTCAACGGCGCGATGCTGGGGCTGACCGGCCTGCTGGCGATCTTCCTGACGGCCATATTCGTCGCTAATCATAAGGTCATTTTTCCGGCGGCCGCGCTGCTGTCGTGGAGCGTCCTGACGTACCTGTGCGTCGACTTCGGTTTCTTTCACAAGCTTTTCAATCTGCGACCCGAGGACAACGCCGTCTACCGGGCCGCGACGGAAGCGGCGATGGCCGCGAGTTTCGTGATTTTCCTGTCGACGTTTCTGAGGCTCAATCTCTGGCACGGCCTCGTGCGCATGCTGATCGGCGTGTGGATCATCGCGCAGCTTACGCTCATTGCGGTTGCCGTGATTGATCCAAGGCTCGCGTCCACGTTCGCGCGGCTTTCTTTCCTTGCCATCGGCGGTCTTGGCGGCGTGTGTACGATTTACCTCGCGCTTCGCGGGCAGGATCGCGCGCTTTCGCTCATTCCACCGTGGCTGCTGCTTCTGGTGTGGATTTTCGCGACGGGTATGACGCTCAATGGCCGGCTGGCGGGCGATATGGTCGTTACGGGCCTCGTCGCTGGCCTTGTACTCGTTGTTATCCTGATCGGCTTCACGGTCACGCAATATGCGTTCCGATCTCTCGATACCGTTTACGCCGGTGCGCCGACCGAGCTGCAATCGCGGTCGCTTGCGCTCGCCGCGTCAGGATCGGCGGTATGGGAGTGGAACATCCGGCGCGACGAGATCAAGGTCGGGCCCGAGATCGAGATGGCTCTGGCGATGATGCCGGGCGAGCTGACGACAAAGGTAGAAGAATTCCTCAAGCACGTGCATCCGACCGATAAAGAGCGCTTTCGGGTCATGCTCATGTCGGTGCAAGAACGGGCAGGCGTTCGCATCCGAACCGACTTCCGGATTCGTCACGCCGACAATAGCTGGCGCTGGTTTGAGTTGGAGGCCGCCAGCGTGCCGAATTCCGATGGCCGGACACTGCGGTGCGTCGGCCTCATGCGCGACGTGTCGGACGTCAAGCGCGCGCAAGAGCGGCTTCTGCACGATGCGGTGCATTGCAGCCTTACGGGGTTGCCCAACCGCGAACTGTTCCTCGACCGGCTCAAAGGCGCCGTGGCGCGGGCCAAGTCGGAAAGCGGTGTTAAGCCGGCCGTTATCTTTATCGATCTCGATAAGTTCAAGAGCGTCAATTCGTCGTTCGGACTGGTGCGTGGAGACAGCCTGCTGCTCACGATCGCGCGGCGCCTGCAACGGCATCTAGGCCCCAACGACACGGTGGCGCGCGTCGGCGGTGACCAGTTCGCGATGCTGTATATCGCCGAGCGGGACACGCGCACGATGCCGGCTCTTGCCGATCGCGTTCGCCGTTCGCTGCGCGCTCCTATTCCGCTCGCCAATCAAGAGATCGTGCTGACCGGCTCCATCGGTATTGCCATCTGGGACGCATCGCAGGGCAACGACGACGATCTGTTCAAGGATGCCGAACTTGCCATGTACCGTGCCAAGCGGTCTGGGTCGGATCGCATCGAAGTGTTCGAAGCTGGCATGCGGCGCGATCGTGATGATCGGGTCGAGATCGAAAGCGATCTGCGCAAGGCGCTGGACAAAGGCCAGCTTAAAGTCCTCTACCAGCCGATCGTCTATCTGCCGACGAAAGAACTCGCCGGATTTGAAGCGCTCGTTCGCTGGGACCATCCCCGAATGGGCCTGCTCAATCCGGTATCATTCGTGCCGGTGGCGGAAGAATCGGACCTGATCGTCAAGCTCGGTTCGCATGTGCTGCTCAGGGCCGCGAAGGATGCGGCGCGCTGGCAAAGCGAGCTACCGCGCGCGGACCGACCGCTGTTTGTCAGCGTCAATGTTTCAAGCCGTCAACTTTTCCGGCCGGAGGCCGTTCAGGAACTACGGCACATTCTCGGCCGCAACATCGTGCCGCCTGAGACGCTTCGACTCGAGATCACCGAAAGCCTCGTGATGGAGAATCCGGAACAGGCGGCCGACGTGTTGAAGACGTTGAGCGGCTCGGGCGCGCAGCTCGCTCTCGACGATTTCGGAACGGGCTATTCCTCGCTCGCCTATTTGCAGCGCTTCCCGTTCGATACGATCAAGATCGATCGCGAGTTGGTGCGCGGGTGCGGTACCACGAGTGGCGCGGCCATCATGCGCTCGATTGTTGCGCTCGCGCACGAACTCTCGAAGACGGTCGTTGCTGAAGGTGTCGAGCGAGCCGAAGAGGCGACGTTCCTGCGCTCGATAGGATGCGAGTATGCGCAGGGCTACCACTTCGGCGAACCTATTCCAGAACGTGACGTAACGCAGCTTCTGAAAATGGTGCGGCGGTCGGAGCGGAAAATGCAGCCGCGCGGCTTCTTCCGGCCGAAAATAAAGGCTCCCAAAGAGAGCGATGCGGCGGTGGCGACGAATGGAGCGGAACCGGCGCCGCGGCGCAAGTCGCGCGTCGCTGCAGCAACGGCAGCGGCGCAGGCAGCCGTTCCGAATGCGGCCGCCAATCTTCCATCAGGTTCGGTCGTGCGGGCGCGGCAGAAGCAAGCAGTACGCGAAGCGAACGGCAATGGCTCGCATATGCCTGCGGGACGAGAGGCAGCAGCGCCAATTCCGCTCCCGCAGCCACCGCAACCGCCTTTCAGTTCGCTTCCGCCCTTGCCGCCCTTGCCGTCGAGTCTTGCCATGGCGCAACCCGCACCGGGATTGTCGTCTCCACAGTTTGAGGTGCCACCGCCCAGCGTCCGCCCGACAGCAAACGGTGGTCCGATAGTTCCGCCGGCGGGCGTTCGCGCTGGGCCCGAAGTTCAGGGCGGCGGCGATAGCGGTGTAAATGGCGGAGCGAATCCGTTCGCCGATGCGCTTTCGCGCGC
>CADECN010000260.1 GCA_902825785.1 uncultured Hyphomicrobium sp.
CTTCTCGCGGGCGCTCGAAGACGTGCACATGAACGTCGAGAGCCGGCTCAAGGAAGTCATCGGCACACCGGCGGGGCGCCTGCACACGGCCCGCTCGCGCAACGATCAGGTGGCGACCGATTTCCGCCTGTATGTGCGCGATCAGATCGATGCGCTCGATATGGCGCTTGCTGCCGTGCAGCTCGCGCTTGTCACGAAGGCGGAGGTTCACGCCGCCACCGTCATGCCGGGCTTTACGCATCTGCAACCTGCCCAACCCGTAACCTTCGGTCATCACCTTCTCGCCTACGTGGAAATGGTTGCCCGTGATCGCGGCCGCTTCGCGGATGCGCGCAAGCGTCTGAATGAGAGTCCGCTCGGTTCGGCCGCGCTCGCCGGCACGTCGTTTCCCATCGATCGTCACAAGACGGCCGAGGCGTTGGGATTCGACCGGCCGATGGCGAACTCGCTCGACGGCGTATCCGACCGTGACTTCGCGCTCGAAACGCTCGCCGCCGCGACCATCGCGGCCATACACTTCTCGCGGCTTGCCGAAGAGATCGTGGTCTGGATGTCGCCGCAGTTCGGTTTCGTGAAGCTGTCCGACAAGTTCACGACCGGTTCCTCCATCATGCCGCAGAAGCGCAACCCCGACGCGGCCGAGCTCTCGCGCGCCAAGGTCGGCCGCATCGCGGGTGCGTTCCAAAGTCTCGCCATCGTGATGAAGGGTCTGCCGCTTGCCTACTCGAAGGACATGCAGGAGGACAAAGAGGTCACCTTCGACGCGCTCGAAGCGCTGACGCTCGTGGTCTCCGCCATGGCCGGAATGATAGCCGACCTGGAGCCGGTGCCTGACGCCATGCGCGCTGCGGCCGGCAAGGGCTACTCGACCGCGACCGACCTGGCAGATTGGCTTGTCCGCGAGCTTAAGCTGCCGTTCCGGGATGCCCACCATGTCACCGGTGCCATTGTGAAGGCGGCGGAAACCAAGGGCGTCGACCTGGAGAACATGCCGCTTGCCGACATGCAGGCCATCGAGCCCCGCGTCACGAAGTCGGTCTTCACAGTGCTCTCCGTTGATAATTCGGTCAAAAGCCGGACAAGCTATGGGGGAACCGCGCCACACAATGTCCTTAAAATGACCCGCCAATGGGCCAAGCGCTTGGAAAAGGAACGCGCCAGGGGCTAACGTCCGGCCGGGGAGAATGAAGTCCTCCATCCCGGTGGTCGTTTGCGACGGGCACCTTGGCTACGGAATGCAGGTAGCCCAGTGCGAGGAGGGTGCCCTAAACAGGCATCGGGATGGGGTTTTTGCCAGGGGCGTTAAACCTCGGGCAGGTGGGAGACAGCAGGGGTGACTTTCAAACGTTCCCGCAGCGTGACTTGGTTCGGTGCCGCCGCCGTGGTGGCGCTGGCGCTTGTCGCGTCGGGCTGCGGCGTGAAAGGCCCGCTCGAGCCGCCCATGGCCGCTAAGGCCGAGGGCGAAGCGAAGTCCGCGGAGGCCCAGGCGCCTGGGCAGAATTCGGCTGCCAAGCAGAAGCCGCACGAGCCTTTCGTGCTTGATGGCCTGCTGCGCTGACGGCTAGCCGCCGAAGTCCGCTTTAGCTCAAACGTGATGGTCCATCGTGCGCTCGCGCTTCGCGCAGGCCGCTAACTGGTGTATGGCCTCGCGCTTACACTCGTCGGGACTACCATTCCATGCATCATTTCGAATATCGGGGCGGCACGCTGCACGCCGAGAACGTCTCCCTTGCGAAGATCGCGCGCGAGGTCGGAACGCCGTTCTATTGCTATTCGACGGCGACGCTGGAACGGCACTATCGCGTGCTTGCCGATGCCTTCCGCGACCAGGACGCCCTCATTTGCTTTGCCGTGAAGGCGAATTCGAACCAGGCGGTGCTCTCCACCATGGCGCGGCTCGGAGCTGGCATGGATGTGGTGTCGGAAGGTGAGTTGCGCCGCGCCCGCGCCGCCGGCGCGCCGGCCGACAAGATCATCTTTGCGGGCGTTGGCAAGTCACGCGACGAGATGGCCTATGCGCTGCGCGAAGGCATCCTCGGCTTCAACGTCGAAAGCGAGCCGGAACTTCGCGCGCTGAGCGAAGTGGCAGGGAGCATTGGCGCCACCGCGTCCATCGCCATCCGCGTAAACCCGGACGTCGATGCCAAGACGCACGCCAAGATTTCAACCGGCAAGTCCGAGAACAAGTTCGGCGTGCCTTACTCGGAAGCGCGTGCGCTTTATGCCGAAGCCGCCACGCTGCCCGGCATTGCCGTCACCGGCATCCATATGCACATCGGCAGCCAGATCACCGATCTTGCGCCGTTTCGTGATGCCTTTCGCCTGATGCGATCACTCGCCGGCGACCTGCGCGCCGACGGCCATGTGCTGCGTCACCTCGATATCGGAGGGGGGCTTGGCGTCCCCTATCGCGGAGGCGAGGCACCACCGCCACCGTCCGAATACGCCGCCGTCGTGAAAGAAACTTTGGGCGACCTCGGCCTCAAAATCGTGGTTGAGCCCGGCCGCATGATCGTCGGAAATGCCGGCGTGCTCGTCACAAGCGTGCTCTACGTCAAGGAAGGTGCCGACAAGACCTTCACGATCGTCGACGCGGCGATGAACGATCTCATTCGCCCGACGCTCTACGACGCTGAGCACGACATCTGGCCTGTCGCCGAGCAGGCCTCCGACATGGCGCCCGTGCAGCAGGACATCGTGGGGCCTGTATGCGAAACGGGCGACTACCTAGCAACCGATCGTGCCTTGCCGCCGTTTGAGCCCGGCGATTTGATGGCTGTCATGACGGCGGGTGCTTATGGAGCGGTGATGGCGTCAAGCTACAACACCCGCCCGCTCATTCCCGAAGTACTGGTCAACGGCGATCGCTATGCCGTCGTGCGTCCGCGCCCGACCTACGATGAGTTGATCGGCACCGACCGCGTGCCCGATTGGCTGAAGTCCGGCAGCTGACGCGCCGCCGCCCATGCCCGCCAGGACTTGCCTGCACCGCAAATGCATTGGAAAATCCGCTCCTTCCCGCGAGCGTTGCAACTTGTTAACGTAGCGCCCTGAAAACGTCGTGCTAGGTTCAATGGATGGCCGAGACGAACCCCGCAAGCCCCGACCCTGCGCTCGCGCGCGCCCTCGCGCGGAAAATTCGCCTGAGCAAGCTCGCGCTTGTGTTCGAGCGGCTGTGGCCGCGCGTTTGGCTGCTGATCGGTCTGGCGCTGATTTTCATCGGTTTCTCTCTCGCGGATGTTTGGTCGCGGCTCGGCACGCCGTGGCACCAGATCGCGCTCGCGGCTTTCGCGGTCTCCGCCCTCGCCGGCCTTGTGCACGTGGTTCGCATACCGTGGCCAACGCGTGAAGAAGCGTTGCGGCGCATCGAGCGCCGTTCTTCGGTACCGCACCGTCCCGCATCCTCCTACGAGGACACGCTCTCTTCCGGCGCTCAAAGCAACGAGACCGCCGCTCTGTGGCAGGCTCATCGCGAGCGTCTGAAGCGGGCGATCGCGCGCCTTCGTGTCGGCCGTCCAAGTCCGCGCGCCGATCGCTTCGATCCCTACGCCGTGCGCGCGCTTGGTGTTTTAGGTCTGGTCGCTCTAGCGCTGCTATCGAGCGGCAGTCTGACTGATCGTCTGGCCTCCGCTTTCCGCTTCGGCGCTGGTGCCCAGGCCGATGCGACGCGCGTCGACGCCTGGGTGACGCCGCCGCCCTACACCGCGCTGCCACCCGTGATGCTGGCCGACGGCGCCGTGCCCGCGGCGGTCGCAAAGGACAAGGACCCGCTCCACCAGGTTCCCGAACGCAGCCTTTTGACGCTCCGCGGAATTGGCTTCGGCAAGGGCGGCGTCGAGCTCGAAGTTTTGAGCACGGGCGCGAGCGAGCCAGAGCGCATTGTCGCCGAGCCGGCCAAGAACAACGAGCCGATGGCCGTGTCCGAGGTCCGCTACGAGATCAAGAAGTCGGCGCGTATTCGCGCGCTCGCGGGCTCGCGCGAGCTTGGCCGTTGGACTTTCGACGTCATCCCCGACCAGTTGCCGAAAATCTCGCTCACCGCTTTGCCGAGCGGCACGCCACGCGGCTCGATGCGCATCGACTACAAGGGCGAAGACGACTACGG
>CADECN010000261.1 GCA_902825785.1 uncultured Hyphomicrobium sp.
CCGCGAACGAAGAAGAAATGAAGAGCTTATGAACGAAGCTCCGTTATCGCGGCAAAAAAGCCAATAAAAAAGGAGCCGTCTGCGAGAGACGGCTCCTTGAAGGCCCGGTGACGGGAGGTCGACCGAGTTAGAACTTGATGACCGCGCCGGCTGTGACCAGATCAAGGTCATCGAGCGGGGCATTGAAGATCTGACCGACATTCGGCCCGTTCGAGGCTCGAAGTTCCAGGTCGCCTTCGACATGGCGGTAGGTGAGATAGAGCGTCAACGCGGCCTTATCAAAGCCTTGGGCTATACCGGCGCCCCAGACTTGTACGCCCGAGTCCCAGATTACCGAAGCACCGCCGACACCGTTGTCGACATTGAGCGGGTCGGCAGCGCCGCCGGCGGGGCTGCGACGACCGGCACCACCGTCGTAGTCGTAGTATTCGCCGTAGATCGTCGTCTTGCCGTGCTCGATCCACTTCTTCTCGATACCGGCCTGGACCGACCAGAATTTCTGATCAGGATCGGCACCGCCGAGGTTGTACGGAGAGTTGGTCTGGTCTTGGACCAGATTGTCTCGCTTGATGCCGGCACCGGCGTTCACGAACAAACCGGTAGCCTCGTGGATGATGCTGAACGAACCGCCAAACTGGTCGCAATCAGCATCCTTGTCTTCCGTATTCGGCTTACGGCCGATGCAAACCGTCTTCGTGTCAAGATAGAAGCCGTCGCTCTGCTTGCCATAGCCGGCACCGGCGGCAAGTTTGAAGCCCGCAAACTCACCCTTGTAACGCAGCGCGAGATCCCAGAAGTCGTCCTCGCCCCACGCCGCCGAAGCCGAAAACCCGGAGAACTCGGGTGTGGTGTACTTGACGAGATTGTACTTGCGCTCGCCTTCACCCGGCTGGTCGCCGCCGTCGCCGATGAGGCGGCGCCACGTAATGCCCGCTTCACCTGGTGACCTTGTGGGGTCGCCCTGTGCAACTACGTTGCTTCCGGTTAGACGACCGCTGACGGCAGAGCGAAGGAGCAAGCCGAGACCCGTATCTTCAACGTCCGAATACTTTGCGAAATCGGCCGTCTGCGTCTGGTTGATTTCGGTGATCTGGTCGGTCGCGCTGGCCTGCTGGCCGACCGATGCCTGACCGTAGGTCTTGCTGGTGAGGTACCAAAAGCTATCGCGCAGATCCGGACCAACGTCGCTTGAATTGTCGTCGCCGCCATCATTCAGCTGCGTAAAGCGCTTCGAGTTGGCGGAACGGATGCCGATTTCGATGCGATAGCCGGCTTCCCAATCTGCGTTGATTTTTGCCTTGCCGCGGAAGCCGATGCGCGTACGCGAGTTATCGTTGGTGTAAACGCCAACATTGCTTTCCGCGCCGTCATCCCACCAGAGAACCTCTTGGTTCACCTGGCCATAGATTTCGAGAGAGACCTTGCGGTTGCCCTTGCGTGCGGTCGTCGCTTCGAGTTCGGCGATACGTTCTTCCAGATCAGCGCAGCAGTTGCCGCCCAGATCAGCGGCTGAAGCAGGCATGGACACGCCAGCCAGCAGGGCGGCTGTGAGCGCGCCCCATGTTCCCCTAGTGATAAAGCCCCGTTTCATTGCCAGACCCCCGTCTGCTATCTAAGAGATTGTGTCATCTTAACTATTTGTTTCGTCGTTTATTTTTCCGTGTTCGTGCCCTCCGTCAATCAACCTAATTGTCTTCCAGTGGCTTCCGCTATTTTGGCGTGACCTGAGTGCATCAATTCGGGCGCAAGTGGAGAAAGTCCCACTTCTGTCCCGTCCCTGTTCCGTCCCGCGCCGACGACGCGCTTGCGATTGCCACCGACCGCCATGCCCCGGCCCGCTGCCCCAGGTTGCAGCCGCCGGACTTGGCGATGGCTCTGTTTGCCAATCGCCGAACGGAATTCGTCTTGGGTTTTCAGTTGGTCGACGAATAAGCGCCCCTGAGGCCAGGGGCCGTAACCGCTTTCGACATTGATGTGTCCAGCAGTGCCAAGATTGACGAACTCGGCCTGCCAAAGCTTGGCGAAATGGACGGCGCGCTCGCTGCGCAGCCAGGGATCGTTATCGCTCGCGACCAGAATGGCGGAAAAACCCAGCGGCGCTTGCGGAAGCAACTCTTCGACGCCGAAGTGCGCCGGGTCGGCGGGCGCGACAAGCAGCGCGCCGATAATTCTTTCACGGTAGTCGGATGCTGCCTGTACGGCGGCCAGCACACCGAAGGAATGGGCCACGATGATGAACCTTCCCGGCGTGCGCGAGAAGTGCCAGCGGACGCGTGCGGACCAATCGGCGAGGTTAGCGTCTTTCCAGTCGGACTGCTGGATACGAACGGCGTTGTCGAGGCGCGCTTCGAGCCAAGTCTGCCAGTGCTCGGGGCCACTTGAGCCAAGGCCTGGAACGATGAATGTCGTGATCATGAGTGTTCTCGCGGAGGGCTTGGAGCGAAGAGAAAGAACCGCGTGCCGCGCCGAGGAGCGCGACACGGCACGCGGCATTACGTTCAGCTCTTGCTGCCGTAAATCTGGTCGAACACGCCACCGTCCTTGAAGTGGACGTCCTGCGCCTTAGCCCAACCGCCGAAAACGTCGTCGATGGTGAAGAGCTGCACGGGCGAGAACTGTGACTTGTACTTCTCGGCCACCTTGGCATCGCGCGGGCGGTAGAAGTGTTTGCCCGCGATGTCCTGGCCCTTCTCCGAGTACAGGAACTTCAGGTATTCTTCGGCAGCGGCGCGCGTACCGTGCTTGTCAACAAACTTGTCGACGACCGAGACCGAAGGTTCAGCCAGGATCGAGACGGTCGGCACGACGATCTCGAACTTGTCGGGGCCGAGTTCCTTGGTTGCGAGGTAGGCTTCGTTTTCCCATGAAATCAGCACGTCGCCGATGGCCCGCTCGGTGAACGTCGTCAGCGAGCCGCGGGCGCCGGTATCAAGAACCTTGGTGTTCTTGTAGATCTTCGTGACGAGGTCGCGAGCCTTGTCTTCGCTACCGCCGTCCTTCTTCAGCGCATAGCCCCAAGCGGCGAGGTAGTTCCAGCGCGCGCCACCCGAAGTCTTCGGATTCGGTGTTACGACTTCGACACCCGCCTTGCCGAGATCTTCCCAATCCTTGATGCCCTTCGGATTGCCCTTGCGGACGAGGAACACGATTGTCGAGGTGTAGGGCGCAGAGTTGTCGGGCAGTCTCTTGAGCCAGTCGGCCGGGATCAGGTCGCCCTTCTTGTTAAGCTGGTCGACGTCGCCAGCGAGCGCCAGCGTCACGACATCGGCCTCAAGGCCGTCGATGACTGCGCGCGCCTGCTTGCCCGAGCCGCCGTGCGACTGCTTGATGATGACGTTGTCGCCGGTCTTTTCTTTCCAGTGAGCGGCGAAGGCCTGGTTGTAGTCGACGTAGAGTTCGCGTGTCGGGTCGTAAGAAACGTTGAGAAGCGTGATGTCGGCGGCCTGGGCCGAGAATGCGGCACCGGCGACGCCGATGCTGAGCGCGAGCGCCAGGGCGTGCCGGCGTGTGAGATTCGGTAATGACATGATGTGTGCCTCGTTCAGGAGTTGAAGGTTGAGGCACGGTAGAGGCCGCCCTAGCGCAGCCGAACCAAGAACTTCTGCTGAGCTTATAAGCTTGCAACCGGAATGGGATACGCCACCAAAACCATTGGAATCTGGCTCTTGCGGCAATCCTGCGAGCGCCGACCTTGCTTCCACAAGGAACGTGAAAACTGATGCTACCCGGCCGCCGGTCCGCGCAAAATCTGAGGCCCGGCGATTTCTGACGCATCGGCCAAGCGACGGCTAAAGCTTGACCTTCGCTTCTTCGCCCATGTCGGCGGAGCGCCCGGTGGCCAGGGCTGCTGCGAACCGAACGGCCCGCAACACCGCTCCAGGCCCGTCCCAGTACTGCGCATCCGACGGAGTGGCGACGATTGTCACGATCATTGGATCCTCGGGGCCTTGCGGCCAGAACGCCTGCGCGCCGGGATTCCAAAGTCGCCGAACAAGTGCACGATCGTTGCTGATCATCGCCGTCGCGCGCGTCGACACGAACTTGGCTTTTCCGTCACCGTAAGCGAGGAGGATGTTGCGGTTGGCAACAATCTCCTCATC
>CADECN010000262.1 GCA_902825785.1 uncultured Hyphomicrobium sp.
AGGCGCGGGTACCGCCGTCGCGCAAAACGCCGGACGCTTGAACGTTCCTCAAGCCGAGTGGCAAAGCCCAACCGCAATCGCCGACAAGCTTCGGGGCCAGGGCTATAAGGTCCTAGAGATCGAATCTGACGACGGCGCCTACGAGGTCGAAATGGTCGACGGTAACGGCGTCAAAATCGAAGCTCACGTACACCCGGCGACAGGCGAACTGCTCTACGGCTACGACGACTAGCTAATTTGGCGAGACCGCCGGCGCGCTTCGCGTCGGCGGTCTTCGTTCTGCAACCGTCGCGCAAAAAGAGGGCGGAACGCGCTAAGCGTTCCGCCCTTCTTGGTTTCGTCGCGGGCATTCAGCCCTCAGTCGCGGTCCCATTTGACGATGCGGCCGCCGCGGATGTCGATGTCGTAGACCCGGCCCGAGCTATGAACGGCATCGTCCACTTCCCATTTGCCGTCGTCGCGTTCGATCTCACCCCAGGACGTGAAGCCGTTGGCCTTCAAAACGCCGGTGATTTTGGCGCGCTCGGACGGCGTGGGCCAACGGCCGTCGGCGAGCGCGGCCGGTGCAAGGGCCGTCATCGAAAGTCCGGCGGCGATAAGGAGTGTCGGAAGTTTCACGGTTCAATCTCCAATGCAAATCCATGATGCGAGCTTCACGTGCTCGCGAGTGATGTCTAGCCCGTCGGCGCTGATGCGCTTCTGACGGGCCCTGTCAGATTTTTGTCAGGTTGCGATTTCGGCGCGACGCCGGTTAGGGGCGCGTGTCAGTAGCCGACCGGACTGTTCTGCTTCACGAACGATTCAGGCGTGCCGTCGGAGGGATCAACAAATGTTACGTCCTTCGGACTGCGACGTGGCGCATCGACCGACAGGAAGATCACGGGTTCCTCGACAATCTCCGGCAACGCGTGCACCGTGCCACGCTCGAAGAACAAGAGATCGCCGGGCGCGAAGGCGGCGACGGTTGAAGCGTCCTTCATCCAGAACGTCCCGCGCCCAGAGAACACATAGAGATATTCGTCGCACTCGCGGTGGAAGTGCGGCGGGATCGGCTTGTAGATGCGGAAAATGCGCGCGCTCGCACCCGGTCTGTCGGTCAGATACTGGTCAACGAGCATGGTATCGGAGGCTGCCGGAAACGTCGCCGCGATTTCGGCGACGTTGAAGCGTCCGGTGGTGATCGGCGCGACGTTCGATTGGAAGTTCTCTGGAATTCCGTCATCATTCGCCATGTCTTGCCTCCACCGTCGCGGGCGGTGTCCGACCGCCGCCGTCATCGCCTCCGGCACTCTGAACGGGGCGCACGTGGTATGCAACGGCATGGGCATTGCGTGACGCGGATCAGGCGCAACGCGCCAACGCCGCATCTGCTTCGAGCGATGGCGCTTCGCGCCGCAAAACGACCAGTCGGTTGATCCGGCGTCCCGTCACCAAGGCATGTGCGCCGCCGATCACCTGACCGAGGACGCAATTGCGACGCGTGCTCGCGGGTGCCTCGGTAAGAGTGACCGGCGCGAAACCCCAGTGCGCGTAATGATGCGCGTTCTGCCGCCCGGTGACGAGGTAAACCGCGCCGTGTTCGGTTGTCAGAAGTGCCTGGATCAAGCGTGCCGAAAGCCTGTTGCCGCGCCACGCGGGCGCGACGACAAGCGAGCCCAGTTCCGCCGCGCCATCTGCGAAACGACGAATTTGCGCAGCGCCAACAAGAACATTGCCGTCGCGGGCCACGACAAAATTGGCCCAGAACAAGCCATTTGGATTCAAGCGCTCGCTGCGAACGAGTGCGACGATCGCCTGCTGGTCTTCAATAACAGCCGGACGGATGGTGATAGCCATAGCGAGGTCTCCATTGCTTTGGGAGGCCCAGGCATAATTGGCCACAGCCTTACACAGCTGTCACCCAGGTTGCTGTGCGGACTAGGCGCGCACTCTTTTGCGCAACAGGGCTTTTACACGCGGCCGTTGGTCGGCATATCTATCGGTGCTGCGCATAACGCCATTGCGGACAAACCCCATGCCCTCGCACGTCGACGCGTCCCCGCTCTATCTCGACGATTTGACTGTGGGCCAGAGGTTTCTCAGCCGCGAGCTCGCAATCGACGCGGATCAGATCAAGGCCTTTGCCGCGCACTACGATCCCCAGGTCTTTCACCTTGATGAAGAGGCGGCAAAATCGACCTTCTTCGGCGGACTGGCGGCGAGCGGCTGGCATACGGCGGCGCTGACGATGCGGCTCGTCGTTGAAACAGCGCCGCTTGCGGGCGGCGTGATCGGCGCCGGCGGCGAATTGCAGTGGCCGAAACCGACGCGACCGGGCGACGTGCTGCAGGTCGAAATCGAGGTTCTGGAACTCGTGCCGTCGCGGTCGCGTCCCGACCGCGGTTCCGGAAAGATGCGCATTACGACGCGCAACCAGAATGGCGATGTGGTGCAGACTTTCGATGTCCGGATAATTCTCCAGCGGCGCACCTAGCAATGTGTTCCGGCGGGGACAGACAACCGGATTGCCGGATCCCCATGCTCGCATCAGTGCATTCCCTTGTCCTGCGAGGCTGTCATGCTTGGTACTTTCGAACTGGCGCTCAACGTCGCCGTCGTTCTGCTTCTGCCAATCGTCATCGCGTCTCTTGTGGGCGGCTCAAAGCCGCCGGAAAACGGCGTCTTTACGAAGTACTACCGCGCGCAGAAGAACCTCATGTTCGTGGGCAACCTGTTCTTGCTGTCGATCTGCGCGCAAGCAATTGCGCGTCTGGCTGCGCATTTCGGGTTCATCGATGCGGCCACAATGGAGGCCCTGGCACTGCCGCTTGGGTTACCGTTCTTCGTGCTGCTCATCGCTTTCGCGGTGCTTTGGCTGATGGCGGCGCTCAAGATCCGGCGGGCCGGTCAAACGGAGTAGTGGGTCGTTGCGTGCTGTTTCGCGCAAGCACAAATCGCGCGTCCCGATTCGCGCGCCCGTTATGTTCTTTGCGAGCCAATGCCACGGCTGGGAGTAGACCCTTCGCACCTGCATTAATGCTGAGTAGGGTGCTGACAGCGCGTCTGGCGCATGTATCATCATGCGAGCAGCGGGATGACTAAACCCCAACCCCAAGGAGGTTCCCCCATGAAAGTTGTCGTGCTCGCCGTCTGCTTTGCGGCCGTGGCGTTGAGCGGATGCCGTCGCGAAGAACCCACCTATGAGCCCATGAAGCTCGGTGGTGCGGTCCAACAAACAACGCAACAATAATCTTCGAGGTCCTAGCAACGCGCGTCGCGCTCGCAAGCGGCGCGCGTGATTTATTGGGGCGCCGCGCGGGCCAGTAGAACAGACTCGCAAGTGGGATCGACGGGCACGCCGTATGTCTGGCGCAGCGGGCCCTGCACCCGTGTCGCAATAAATGCGTCCGAAACTTCGGCGAGTCCCGACTGCTTCAAGATGCAAGCGGCCGCGAGAATCGCAAGACCTTCCACGATCCGTCGGCCGTGGCGTTCGTCTGGCGCTGACTTGAGCGCATCGCCGACACTTGCATGAAGCCCTCGCAGGGCTTCGTTGCTCGCGGAAAGCGTGGCCAGCCCCTCCATCACGGTCGCGACGGAGCGGCGATCCTTTTGCAGGACACGCAGTACGTCGAGCGCCATGACGTTACCGGACCCTTCCCAGATCGCATTGACGGGAACCTCGCGGTAGATGCGCGCGAGCGGCAGCTCTTCGACATAGCCGTTACCGCCCAGGCACTCCATCGCTTCGTAGGCAAAGTTGGGCGCGATCTTGCAGATCCAATACTTCGTCACAGGCGTCATCACGCGCCGCCAAGCGGCCGCGCTCTCATCGGTTGGCGCGTCATCGAAGGCCCGCGCCAATCGGAACGAAAGCGCGACGGCGGCCTCCACGTCGAGCGCGAGGTCGGCGAGAACAGCGCGCATCAAAGGCTGATCTATCAAAAGTCGGCCGAAGACAGAGCGGTGGGCGGCGTGCTGCATGGCGTGCGCCAGCGCGAGGCGCATGAGGCCTGCCGAGGCGACCGCGCAGTCGAGCCGCGTGTACGTCACCATCTCGAT
>CADECN010000263.1 GCA_902825785.1 uncultured Hyphomicrobium sp.
GCTTGAGGCCTTTCTCGCAAGACCGCGCCGCGTGCTCTCGCGCAGTCAGCTACTGGACCGCGTCTGGGGACAGACGTCGGAAGTGGACGAGCGAACTGTCGACGTCCACATTGGCCGACTGAGAAAGTCGCTCATTCGCGGCAATGAAAGCGATCCCATCCGAACAGTACGCGGGGCCGGCTACGTCTTTGACGGACGTCAGGCTGAGGCTTGATCGCGGCCTCCGCGACGAGACCTTCACATCATCGTTACGGTATAAACTGCCCCACCCAGCGCCACTGCGCGCTGCGAGAACTCAACCGGAGTTCCGCTTCTCTCCCGAGCCAGACGCTCGATCATAAGCAGCGGCGTACCAGGTTCGACGCGCAGCCGAGCCGACTGGTCCGACGTCGCAGCGGTACAAGAAACGCGTTCGTCTACCCAGGCGACGACCACTTGGTAGCGCTGCCTGTATAGCGGGAACAGCAGCTGACCCTCCGGCAGCGTGCCCTCGTTCAAGCCCTCGAACCGATCCTCCGGAACGGCGATCGTCTCAATCGACGCATAGCCTCCGTCACCCCCCCAAACCGTCTCTATGCGAATGACCCTGTCTCCGCGCGCAAGGCCGAGCTTTCGATATTCGCTATTGTCGGCAACGTCGGTGGACACTGTGCGGCTGAGCGCTCTCGCCCGAACCTTCGCGCCGCAGACGGTCAGCTTTGAAAAGCGGGCAAGCTCGGTCTCTTCCGATGCTTCCACGACAAACGTACCCCTGCCCTGTCGCCTCTCGATCAGCCGTTCCGCCTCCAATATTTCTAGCGCCTTGCGCATCGTCCCTATACTGACGCCGATCGTTCTCGCCAGGACAACCTCGTTTGGAAGGGGAGCAGCCGAGTTCCACTCTTGCGATGCTATTTTTCCGCGAAGCATGGCGGCGACCTGCGCGTAGAGCGGCCCCGCGAAACCCGGAGCGGTTTGAAAAGAGCCGTCGAAAGACATTGCGATGCCTCCTGTGCCGCTCGGTTGGCGGCGATGAAATCGTCGGGGCGCCCCTACTGAACGGGAACAATATTTTGAAAATCAGTCCGGTTTGCTACGCGTTGATCCTGCATCCACCAATCATCAATTATCGAACCATCGTAGAACGCCATGTTTTGGTGTCTGGCCTTTGCCTAGATTGTGTCATTTGATGTCGGCACGCGGCACACGCCTTGACGCGACCCGCTTCTGCCCACTTACGAACCGGAAACGCCGTTGATACGTTCTGAAGAGAAAGGGACTTCCGGCGTGTCACGGCTGCTAATCGATCCATCGAATACGATCGCCGCACTTACTGTTGACGATCGGGGTATCGTCAACGGCGTCTCCGCGGCCGCGCTCGCGCTGCTCGATAAGCCGGCGAAAAACGTTATCGGCGCATCCCTGGACGCGCTCATTCAAAGTTCGCAAAACTTGGGACATTGCGTCACGCGATTAGACCCTTCGGCCGATCGGAGCACGACGCACGTTGTTATTCTGGAGCCGTACATCAGGGAGCGGCCGGACCACGACGAAGCACAACTACGCCTCGCCGCTGGAATTGCGCACGACTTCGACAATCTGCTCGCCATCATATCCGGGCATCTTCAGATGGCCCAAAGCAGAAATGACAGCGAGCCAGTGTGTGAAAACCTAAAGCAATCTCAACTTGCCTGTGCAATCGCAGCTCGCATGACGCGCCGCCTTCGCACATTTGCGAGCCGCCAACCTCTCGATGCCAAGCCTCACGACATTAACGCTCTTATCCGGCCCGTCGCCGACGCGCTCGGCGAGGCACTCCACGAACAACGCAGTTTTGCATGCGAATTGCAGCCGGATCTTCCTCCGATCATGATCGATCGTTCGGAGTTTGAGAACGCATTGCTAAATTTGCTTCTCAACGCCTTGGACGCGACTTCGGCAGGCGGAACCATCAGCATTGCGACACGACTGGAGGTCAGAGCTGCCGAGCGCAGCCACGTGATGCTGGTCGTAGCCGACAATGGGACCGGAATGCCCGACCACATCGCCCAACGCGCGTTCGAACCCTTCTATTCGACCAAGCCGCCCGACAAAGGGACGGGTCTTGGGCTCGCAACTGTTGCGGGATTTACACGTCAATCCGGCGGCAGTATCGAACTTTCGACGGTTGCTGGAATTGGGACGGCGGTTACGTTGCGCTTTCCGATCCGTTAGAGCGGTCGCGAACCGGCGTCACCTTGCCCGTGAAAATGTATCCCGCTCCCCGAACCGTTTTGATTAACTCGCACGAGTTGCTTGTATCGATCTTCCGCCTCAATCGGCCTACGAGCGTGTCGATGGATCGCTCGAGCGGATCGCTATCGGCACCTCCAACGAGGTCCAACAGCTGCGCCCGCGAGAGAATTCGACCTGCCCGGCGAACGAAAACCTCCAATAGTAGGTATTCGCGGCTGGTGAGATCGACAGCCACTCCGTCGCTCGTAACTATCCGGCGCGCTTCCGTGCTCAATTCATAACCTGCGAACGAAAGCGTCACCGGCGGCCCAACCATGTCGACCTGTTGTATATCGGTGCGCCGGAGCACGGCGCGAACGCGCGCCAGGACCTCACGATTATTGAAGGGCTTGGAGATGTAGTCATCGGCACCCAGTTCGAGACCGACGATACGATCGACGTCCTCTCGCTTGGCCGTAATCATGATGATGGGGACGGAACTGCGAACCCTCACGGCACGCGCAACCGCGAGTCCATCCTCGCTTCCCAACGCCAGATCGAGCGTAATAAGCGAGACGCGCCTACGCGCGAGGTGCTGCAAAACCTGCGATTGGGTGGCCGCCTCCAGTACAGCAAATCCCTCGGTCTCGAACAGCGTCCGCAACATTCGCCGTAAGCCGACATTGTCGTCCACCACGAGAAGTGTGCGTTTCGAGACTGAACTTGCGCCGCCGGGCGGATCGGAACCTTGCATTGCGATCCTCATCGTCCGCCCAGCCCAGAGCGGCGGCAATAGAACATTAACTTGCAGCCGATGTCGGGCAAATCAAGCTTGACGGTTGGTGCAAGCGTAGATCGCGCGCAAAACCAAGCGCCAAACGCCCCCACCTCAGTCCTGTGGGAGAAGAGTCCTCCAAACGACCAAGAACAATCGCAATTGCAAATTTCTTTACCCCTCCGAAACTTCTGATTGCGAGTCTCAAGCCTGCCGGAAGGGCGCAGTTTGCCCGACCGGCAATCTGCGCGCAATCTACAGGGGGTGGACTTGGCGCTCGCATCGCTTCTCAGACCGCTGTCGTCCCAGCCCTCAGCGCCTAAAAGGCGACCTCAATTGGGAGCGCGCGTACGCGCTTTCGCGGCCGCTCGAGACGAGCTTCATCAGGCTTTCGCCAGCACCGCGACGGCTGGAAGCATCGTCAACGCCCATGCCCTGGGAATTTCTGTAACGGACTTTGGCGCGCTTTCTGAAGCCCTGCCGAAGGAACCCGTCGTGTCGCGGCCCGCATCGCTCGCAAACGCAGGTCTGCAACTGCCGGGCGACGCACTGGCCTCCTTGTCCAACTTTCACGTTGCCCTTGAAGAGGCAAAACGATCAACCCAGATGGCCGAAGCGCAAAATCGAGCGGCCACACGCGCACACTCCGGCTGGTTGGCGTCGTCGCTGCGCTGGCGCAAGGCCAGCGCCGACGCCATTGCAGCCTGCGAAGCTTTCGCTCATTTCGGCCGTCAGGGTGGGCTGTTCCTTCAAGAGGACAGTACGCGAATACTTGACGTCCTGCGCCGTGTCCGCGACGGCGAAACGCCATGCATCGCACCAGACGGCACAGTGTTCGTGCTCCACCTCGGCGACCGACGCCGGGAGGTCCGCAAAGTCATCAATGAGGCGGCTTGGCATCAGATCGGTGAAGCACGCTATCCCGTTACTGTCGCCGATATCTCGACGACGGGCATCTGCGTGGTCGGTTGCAACAATGTGAAGCCGGGCGAAAGGCTCGAGATCGAATTGAACAGCAGCCGGCTGCTCCTAACCGTCG
>CADECN010000264.1 GCA_902825785.1 uncultured Hyphomicrobium sp.
CGTCGACTTCACGATCGAGGTCGAGCGTTCGCTGCGCGTGCTCGACGGCGCGGTCTGCGTGCTCGACAGCAACCAGGGCGTCGAGCCGCAGACCGAGACGGTCTGGCGCCAGGGCGACAAATACAACGTTCCGCGCATCATCTTCGCCAACAAGATGGATAAGATCGGCGCCGACTTCTACATGTGCGTCGACGACATTAAGTCGAAGCTCGGCGCTCGGCCCGTGCCGCTGCAGATCCCGATTGGCGCTGAAGCGAACTTCAAAGGCGTCATCGACCTGATCCGCATGGTGTCCATTACGTGGGACGGCGATGGCAAGGACGCCAAGATGGTCGAGGGCGAGATCCCGGCCGATCTTGCCGACAAGGCGGCCGAATATCGCGCTGCGATGATCGAGGCTGCGGTCGAAATGGACGACACGGCGCTCGAAGCGTTCCTCGACGGCAAAGAGCCTGATGTCGACACACTGCGCGGACTGATCCGCAAGGCGACCGTCACGGGCGCCTTCTATCCGATGATGTGCGGCTCGGCCTTCAAGAATAAGGGCGTGCAGCCGTTGCTCGACGCGGTTGTCGACTTTCTGCCGTCGCCGCTCGATCGCGAAGCCTATAAGGGCATCGATCCAAAGACGGGTGGCGAATTGTTGCGCAAGCCGTCGGACAGCGAGCCGCTGTCGATGATCGCCTTCAAGATCATGAGCTTCGAGCACGTCGGCTCGATCACGTTCTGCCGCATCTACTCGGGCAAGCTCGAGCAGGGCATGGCGCTCGCCAACACCTCGCGCGACAAGAAGGAGCGTGCCGGCCGCATGTATCTCATGCACGCCGCCGACCGCGAGGAGATCAAGGAAGCCTACGCCGGCGACATCGTCGCGCTGCAGGGTCTCAAGGATACCCGCACCGGCGAGACGCTGTGCGATCCGGCGAAGCCCGTCATCCTCGAGAAGATGGAGTTCCCCGAGCCCGTCATCAATCTCAAGATCGAGCCCAAGACCAAGGCCGACCAGGAGAAGATGGCGATCGCGCTCAACACCATGGCCGTCGAGGATCCGTCCTTCCGCGTCTCCGTCGATCAGGAGAGCGGCGAGACCATCTTGAAGGGCATGGGCGAGCTTCACCTCGACATCAAGGTCGACATCCTGAAGCGCACCTATAACGTCGAAGCCAACGTCGGCCAGCCGCAGGTTGCCTACCGCGAGACGCTCGCCCGTCCGGCCGACATCGACTACACGCACAAGAAGCAGACCGGCGGCACGGGTCAGTTCGCCCGCGTCAAGCTGAAGCTCGAGCCGAACGAGACCGGCAAGGGCAACGTTTTCGAGTCCTCCATCGTCGGCGGCTCGGTGCCCCGCGAGTACATCCCGGGCGTCGAGAAGGGCGTCAAGTCGGTATGGGATTCGGGCGTGCTGATCGGCTTCCCGCTCGTCGACATGAAGGTGACGCTGTACGATGGCGCCTTCCACGAGGTGGACTCGTCCGCGATCGCCTTCGAAATCGCCACCCGCGCAGCCATGAAAGAGGGTTGCGAAAAGGGCGGCGTGAAGATCCTCGAGCCGATCATGGACGTCGAGGTCGTGTCGCCGGGCGAATTCGTCGGCGGCATCATCGGCGACATCAACTCGCGTCGCGGCCAGATCCGGACGCAGGAGATGCGCGGCAACGCGACCGTCATTCGCGCGTATGTGCCGCTCGCCAACATGTTCGGCTACATCAACACGCTGCGTTCGATGTCGACGGGACGTGCACAATACACGATGCAGTTCGCTCACTACTCGGACGTGCCGCGCAACGTGGCGGACGAGGTGAAGGCGAAGTACGCGTGACGAGATTGGGTTCTGTCGCGGTGACAAACGTCGCGGCGGAACTTTGAGGGAAACAGTAGAAGGACGCCCGGGCTCAAACCCGGGATCGCGTTAGGAAGACTGAGGAGAGCCAAGATATGGCCAAAGCAAAATTTGAGCGGAACAAGCCGCACTGCAACGTCGGAACGATCGGTCACGTTGACCACGGCAAGACGACGCTCACCGCAGCCTTGACGAAGGTGTCCGCCGATCGCGGCTGGACGGCGACATCGATCGCCTACGACGAAGTCGCAAAGGCTTCGGAAAGCCAGGGTCGTCGCGACCCGACGAAAATTCTGACGATCGCGACCTCGCACGTCGAGTACGCGACGCCGAACCGCCACTATGCGCACGTCGACTGCCCGGGCCACGCCGACTACGTGAAGAACATGATCACGGGCGCCGCTCAGATGGACGGCGCGATCCTGGTCGTGTCGGCCGTTGACGGTCCGATGCCGCAGACGCGCGAGCACATCCTGCTCGCCCGCCAGGTCGGCGTGCCCAAGATCGTCGTGTTCCTCAACAAGTGCGACATCGTCGAGGACGAAGAGCTTCTCGACCTCGTCGAGATGGAAGTTCGCGAGCTGCTTTCGAAATACAACTTCCCGGGTGACGACACGCCGGTGATCCGCGGCGCCGCCGTCAAGGCGCTCAACGGCGAGAAGGGCCCGCTCGCCGACGAAGCGATCATCAAGCTGTATGAAGCGCTCGACTCGTTCATCCCGATCCCGGAGCGTCCGAAGGATCAGCCGTTCCTGATGCCGATCGAAGACGTGTTCTCGATCTCGGGCCGCGGCACGGTCGTCACGGGCCGTATCGAGCGCGGCGTCGTCAAGGTCGGCGAGGAAGTCGAGATCGTCGGTCTGCGCGACACGCAGAAGTCGGTCGTGACGGGCGTCGAAATGTTCCGCAAGCTGCTCGACTCGGGCGAGGCTGGCGACAACGTCGGCTGTCTGCTTCGCGGCATCGATAAGGAAGCGGTTGAGCGCGGTCAGGTGCTTTGCAAGCCGGGCTCGGTCAAGCCGCACAAGAAGTTCAAGGCCGAAGCCTACATCCTGACCAAGGAAGAGGGCGGGCGTCACACGCCGTTCTTCACGAACTACCGTCCGCAGTTCTACTTCCGCACGACCGACGTCACGGGCACCGTCAAGCTCGCCGAAGGCACGGAAATGGTGATGCCCGGCGACAACGTCTCGGTTACTGTCGAGCTCGTTCAGCCGATCGCCATGGAAGAGAAGGTCCGCTTCGCCATTCGCGAAGGTGGCCGCACGGTCGGCGCGGGCGTCGTGACCAAGATCCTCGAGTAGATCGAGCAGCGGGGAGGCTCCCCAGTAAGGTGCCTCCCCCGTTTCATTTTACAGAGTGAAAGCGACACCAATGCACGGCCAAAACATCCGCATCCGGCTCAAGGCGTTCGATCATCGTATTCTCGATGCCTCGACACGCGAGATCGTGAACACGGCGAAGCGCACGGGCGCAGAGGTACGCGGGCCTATTCCGCTGCCGACGCGTATCGAACGCTTTACGGTCAACCGTTCGCCGCACATCGACAAGAAGAGCCGCGAGCAATTCGAGATGCGCACCCACAAGCGTCTGCTCGACATTGTCGATCCGACGCCTCAGACGGTGGACGCACTCATGAAGCTCGATCTGGCGGCCGGCGTGGACGTCGAGATCAAGCTCTAACGACTAGGATTCAGGGCCCTCTGGCGCACGCGCGAATGGCCCCAATGAAGAGGAAGGAATGCACATGCGTTCCGGAGTGATTGCACAGAAGGTCGGCATGACCCGCATCTTCACGGACGCGGGCGAACATGTGCCTGTGACCGTGCTGAAGCTGGAGAACCTGCAGGTCCTGGCACACCGCACCGACGAAAAGAACGGCTATACGGCGATCCAGGTCGGCGGCGGCACGCGCAAGCCCTCGCGGCTCACGAAGTCGGAGCGCGGCACGTTCGCGAAGGCCGAAGTCGAGCCCAAGCGCAAGCTGGCCGAATTCCGTGTCTCGCCCGATAACCTGATCGATGTCGGCGCCGAGATCACGGCCGACCACTTCGTTCCGGGCCAATTCGTCGACGTGACCGGCACCACCCAGGGCAAGGGTTTCCAGGGCGCCATGAAGCGCTGGAATTTCGGCGGCCTGCGCGCCACGCACGGCG
>CADECN010000265.1 GCA_902825785.1 uncultured Hyphomicrobium sp.
CATAATGCGCCCCGAGCTCGGCTGCCTCGTGCGGCTTCAGTTCGCTCGTGGGGAGCACGAAGGGAGGCGTTACCGAACCGCGTGCGATGTCGAGAATGTCGCCTGCGACGGCAGAGGCGGTTGCGCGACCACCCGCACCGGCACCCACCAGCAGGATGTTGCCGCAGTAGTCGCCGTCGATCGCAACGGCGTTGGTGACGCCGGACACCTCGGCAATGGAGGAATCCTTGTAGACGAGGCAGGGCGAAACGCGCGCGAGGATGCCGCCCGGCGTCTGGGCCGCGACTCCCAGCAGCTTGATGCGGTAGCCCAGGCTGTCGGCCGCCTCGATGTCCT
Source organism: uncultured Hyphomicrobium sp. (assembly GCA_902825785.1). Lineage (GTDB taxonomy): Bacteria > Pseudomonadota > Alphaproteobacteria > Rhizobiales > Hyphomicrobiaceae > Hyphomicrobium_B. The sequence continues at coordinate 337 of CADECN010000265.1, forward strand.
CGGCCGTGATGCTCTCGATGCCCTCGACGTGGATTTCGTCGAGCGCGACGCGCGTACTGAATGCAAGGCTCGTCAGCAGCGCCAGCTTGTGGGCGGTATCGAAGCCGCCGATATCGAAGGTCGGATCGGCTTCGGCATAGCCCTTCGCCTGGGCCTCTTTCAGAACGTCGGCGAAGTCGCGGTGCTCGCTCTGCATCTTGGTCAAGATGTAGTTGCAGGTGCCGTTCAGGATGCCGTAGACGCGCTGGATCTCGTTGGCACCGAGCGATTCCCGCAGCGTCTTGATGACGGGAATACCGCCGGCGACGGCGGCTTCGAAGTTCAGCGCGACGCCGCGCTTCTCCGCGCGTTTTGCAAGATCGAAGCCGTGCTTGGCGAGCAGTGCCTTGTTCGCCGTCACGACGTGCTTTCCGGCGTCGAGGGCGGCTTCCACCGACGCCTTTGCGATACCGCCGTCGCCGCCCATCAGTTCGACGAAGACTGTATTCGACGGATCCTTTGCAAGCGCGACAGGATCGGAGAAGAACTGCGCCGCCTGCGCGACCGGGCCTTTCTGCTCGTCGCGCGATTTGGCGGCGACGCCGGTGACTTTGATCGGACGCGCGGCAACGTCGCCGAGCCACCCGCCATGCGTGCCAAGCAGGTCCAGCAGCCCGCCGCCGACCGTGCCGAGCCCGGCGATTCCAATATTAAGGGGTTCTGACATGTGAGCGATGTTACCGGCTTACGTTTGCTGAGGCGGGTCTTGCGGCTGTTTGAGGCGCGTTATTCTCGGTGAATAATTTGCGAATTGAGCGCGCCGCCTGGCGGATGCGCTGCTCGTTTTCGACGAGCGCAATGCGAATGAAGCCTTCGCCAAACTCGCCGAAGCCAACGCCCGGAGATACGGCGACATCGGCCTTTTCAATGAGGAGCTTGGCGAACTCGACTGAACCCAAATGGCGATAGCGCTCGGGTACGGGCGCCCAGGCGAACATCGTGGCCGGCGGCGGCGGCACGGGGAAGCCGGCGCGGCCGAAGCTATCGACCAGCGCGTCGCGGCGGTGCTTGTACATGGCGCGAATTTCGTCGACGCAATCCTGCGGACCGTTGAGGGCAGCGGCGGCGGCGACTTGAATGGGCGTGAAGGCGCCGTAGTCGAGATACGACTTCACGCGTGCCAACGCACCGATCAAGCGCTCGTTGCCGACCGCGAAGCCCATGCGCCAGCCGGGCATGTTGTAGGTCTTGGACAGCGACGTGAATTCGACGGTGCGCTCGCGCGCGCCCGGGATCTGCAGGATCGAAGGCGGCGGCACGCCGTCGTAATAAAGCTCGGCGTAGGCGATGTCCGACATGATGATGAGGTCGTGCTTGTGCGCCAGCGCAACCGCCTCCTTGTAGAATTCGAGGTCGGCAATCATCGCGGTCGGGTTCGACGGAAACGAAATGATCACCGCGAGCGGCTTGGGGATCGAATACTTCACCGCCTGTTCGATCGCGCGCAAGAAGTCCTCGCCGCCGACCGCAGGCAGATGACGCACGGCGGCGCCCGCAATGATGAAGCCGAAAGCATGGATCGGGTAGGTCGGGTTTGGCACCAGGATGACGTCGCCAGGCGCAGCGATCGCCTGAGCCATGTTGGCAAAACCCTCCTTGGAACCGAGGGTCGCGACAATCTCGGTTTCGGGGTCGAGCTTCACGCCGAAGCGGCGTTCATAGTAGGCGGCCTGCGCGCGCCGCAGCCCCGGTATGCCCTTCGACGCGGAGTAGCGATGCGTGCGCGGTTTGTTGATCGTTTCGATCAGCTTGTCGACGATATGCTGCGGCGTGGGCATGTCCGGGTTGCCCATACCGAGATCGATAATGTCAGCTCCGCGCGCGCGCGCCGCCGCCTTCAGCCGGTTGACCTCGGCAAAGACGTAGGGCGGCAGACGCTTGATGCGATGGAACTCTTCGCTCACGGGGTGCGGTCCCTTGCCTACTTTGGTAGGACGATGCTCAGTATTTTCGCGGCCCGGTGATACGCGTACGGCATGGCTGCCCAACGGAGCGCGCTTGGGCGCACTCTTTAAGCGCGAGTTTGCCCGCCCGTCCAGTACCGGCAGTGGAAGCGCGAATTCGCCGCTAACTCAGTGAGGTAACAGGCGGGCGGGAACCGGGTTTGGCGGTCCGGCGCAGCGCGTCATTACCCGGGCGGATAGTGGCGTAATCCTTTCGTCAGAACACGTCATATGCGATGCGATTCGGCTTGCGATGCGACCGCCCCACAGGCACTGTCTTCGCAATGAGGCGGCATCGGGAGGTCGCCAATCAATGCCGGCCTCAATCGGCGCAATAGAAAGCCGCGAACGCCAATGGCGCAGGACAGCATAGAAGGCCAAAGCCTCTTTTCCAATTATGTCATTCCCAACCCGGAAGAGTTCGCCAGCAACCTACTGACTGCGTTCGAAAAGGGTAGCACCGCCATGGCGGAGCTGGCTGAGCGCCCCGACGCGAAAATCGGTCCCTACTCTCCTGCAAGCGAGTTTTCAGCGGCGCTCGAAACGCTGACTGCGCTTGCGCGCACCTGGCTGTCCGACCCGGTCAAACTGTCCGAAGCGCAGACCGAGTTCTTTACGCTGTTCGCCACGCTCTGGAATAACGTACTGCAGCGCATGATGGGTGTGCCGGTCAAGCCCGTCATCGAACCGACCCCCGGCGACAATCGCTTCAAGGACCCGGAGTGGACGCACAATCCGTTCTTCGATTTCCTGAAGCAAGCCTATCTGCTCGGCTGCGCCTGGGCCGAGCGGCAGCTCTCGAATACTCCCGGCCTCGATGAGCGCGAACGCCATCGCGCCGAGTTCTATCTACGTCAGCTGACGAGCGCCTGCTCGCCTGCGAACTTCCTTGTGACCAACCCGGAGGTCTTGCGCGAGACGTTCACGTCGAATGCGCGCAATCTCGTCAACGGCGTATCGCTGCTGGTCGACGATTTGAAGCGGTCCGGCGATCTGATGCGCATCAGCCAGACCGACGCGACAGCCTTCGAACTCGGGCGCAACCTGGCAACGACGCAGGGCAAAATCGTCTACCAGAACGATCTCTTGCAGCTGATCCAATATTCGCCCACCACCGACAAAGTGCACGAACGGCCTTTGCTGATGGTGCCACCGTGGATCAACAAGTACTACATCCTCGATCTCACGCCGCAGAAGAGCCTCATCAAGTATGTCGTGGACCAGGGTTTCACGGTGTTCGTCGTCTCGTGGGTCAATCCTGACGAGCGACTCTCGGACAAAACCTTCGAGGACTACGTACTGGAGGGCATTTTGGACGCGGCCGCGGCAGCGGCACGTGAAACCGGGATCGAGAAAATCAACGTACTGGGCTACTGCGTGGGCGGAACGGCGCTTTCGACCGCGCTTGCCTACCTCGCGCAGACTGGGCGCGAACCCTTCAAGTGCTGCACCTTGCTGACGACCCAGGTCGATTTCTCGCTCGCCGGCGACCTTCTGTTGTTCACCGACGACAACCAGCTCAACAGCCTTGATGCGCTGATGGACGAGCGCGGTTTCCTCGACGGCTCGCGCATGGCGAACGTGTTCAACATGATGCGGCCGCGCGATCTGATCTGGCCCTACATCATCAACAACTACATGCTCGGCAAGAAGCCATTTCCGTTCGACCTGCTGTTTTG